>CAZOJA010000001.1:0-53570 GCA_964579955.1 uncultured Veillonellaceae bacterium
AGTCATGCAACTGAACGAACAAGCCATCCGTCGCGGCATGGCCTGCATCAGCTGAAATAAGCAGACAAGAGGGGCTGGATGATCCGGCCCTTCTTTTTTATTCCGTCGCAGTGATTATTCTTGCCGCAAGCAGGAAAATACTGCATAAATAGCGAAAGAATCGTGTGAGAGGCAGGCGAGAAAAATGACGTTTGATTTTCATACCCATTCTTTCTTCAGTGATGGCGCATTGTCGCCGATTGAACTGATCCGTCGGGCGCATGTGGCCGGTTATCGGGCGATTGCCGTTACTGACCATGTCGGATTGGCCAATATCGAACAGGTGATCCGTGAAGTAAGCCGTGACTGTCTGCTGGCGGAGAAGCACTGGGGGATCAAAGCGTTGCCCGGGGTCGAATTGACCCATGTACCGGCCGCGGCGATTGCTGAGTGCGCCAAGCTGGCAAAAAAATGCGGTGCCAAGGTCGTGGTGGTTCATGGCGAGACGCCGGTGGAGCCGGTCGAACCGGGAACCAACCGGGCGGCGCTGATGTCCTCCTATGTAGATATCTTGGCTCATCCTGGCTTCATTACGACAGAAGAGGCCCAGATCGCGGTAGTCAATGATATTTACCTTGAAATCACCGCCAGGGGCGGCCATTCGCTGACCAATGGCCATGTGGCCAAAGTCGGGCTGGCCGTGGGGGCAAAGCTGATCGTCAACAGCGATACACATAGCCCGGACAACTTGATGAAGGCGGGCTTCGCCGCCAAGGTCGCACAAGGGGCAGGCATCCCGGTCGAGTTTTTGGAATCCGTGCTGGTCAATCATCCGTTGGAATTACTGAAGCGATTTGAAGGATAAGAAAGATAAAAGGTATTGTCAGTATTGAAGGAGGCGGACTCGAATGAATTGCCAACGCTGTGGTCGGGACAACCCACCGGAAATCGCTTATTGTCAGGGGTGCGGCAATGCCATGTATGCAAGCCAACCACCGCCGCCCGTTTATGGCGGCTATCAACAACCTGGCTATCCCCCACAACAACCGCTGCCAGGGTATCCTCCGGCAATGAGCTACGGACCGACAAATTATGCGGGGATCGGAGCGCGATTCCTGGCAATGCTGATCGACGGAATCGTGATCGGCATTCCGATCGGCATCATTTCTGCAGCACTGAGCGCGATGATGGCTGCCCGTGTCGTCACACGCGCAGCAGGCAAAACGTATAATCCTGGCATGGCGGCAACCGATGTCGGTACCGTATTTGCCGGATTCGGTTTTATCATGATTATATCGGCGTTGTTAACCTGGGCTTATTTTGCGATGATGGAAAGTTCCTCCTGGCAGGCCACGCTGGGCAAAAAAATCATGGGAATCAAAGTGGCGGACGCAAATGGCGCCAGGATATCACTCGGCCGGGCAACTTTACGACTCGCCATCAAAGCATTTCTCAGCGGCTGGTTCCTGATCGGCTATATCATGGCTTTCTTTACCCAACGCAAACAGGCGCTGCATGACATGATCGCCGGCACACTGGTATTGACGCGCGATGGATATCCAGCGGTTGCCGGATATCCACAGCAGCAACAACAGTATCCGCCGCCTAATCCCTATGCGGCCCAACCGGTAAATTATCCGCCGCCGCAACCGTCTGCAGGTTGCCCGCACTGCGGCGCTGCGTTGCCTCCCGGCGCACGTTTTTGCAGCAACTGCGGCAAAAATATCTGAGGTCTTCCGCTGCACTGTGATGAGATGAACCGGGAGGTGCTGAAGATGAGACGGTTTGACCATTGTTTTATGCCGTTCATAGTGATCGGACTGTTGTTTGCTGTCTCTCTGGGACTGTTGGGGTGTGGCGGCGCGGCCAAAAATGAATCCGCACGGCCACCGGCTGCGCCCGGTTTGAAACAGGCGGCGCCTCCGGCTCCGGCAGCTACAGCGCTGGACACTAAGCAACCGGCTGTTAACCGAAAAATCATCGAAACCGCGCAAGTGTCTTTAGAAGCAAGGGATTTGCCGGCAACGGAAATCAAGGTGTTCGAATTACTGGACAAGCGACAGGGGAAAGTGGACTCCTCGAATGTCACGATGGACAGCAACGGTCGGCGCAACGGCGTCTACACGCTCCGGATTCCAGCCGGGCAGATAAGTCCGTATGTGAACGAACTGGCGGCGCTTCCGGATGTTGTTGTCAGACAGCGCAGCATATCGGCGCAGGATGTGACGGAAGAGTTCATCGACATTTCGGCGCGGCTGGAAAACATGCAGCGGCATGAAGCGCGACTGCGCGAAATTCTGGCGAAAGCCAACACCGTGGATGAAATTTTAAAAGTGGAAAAGGAACTGGCAAACGCCAGAGGACAGATTGAAAGCGCCACAGCGAGGATCAAGGCGCTTAGCGGTAGAATCGAACTTTCGACCGTAACGTTGCGGATCAGTGAAGTAACCGTGATTACCGAAACAAATTTCTTCGGCAAGTTGATGGCGATTCTGCGCGACAGTTGGGTGGCGGCCGGCGATGTGGTGCTTTACCTTATCGCTACGGTGATCGTTCTTTCGCCGCTTGCGCTGCTCGTTGCCGTGATCGTCTGGTTCTGGCGAAAGCGGCGTTCCCGGCAGCAACAACAACCCCCTGCGCCTACGCCGCCCGACTCGCAACGCCCTTAGGTCCAAGCCGGTGTTTGACCGGAGGTAATAGGTAATATCAGCGTATTGCAGAGAGGACTTGATGATGATGAATGACGATCAAAAACTCCATGGCAAAGTACTGGTGGCCCAGGGCGGCGGTCCGACCGCTGTCATCAATCAATCCCTGGCTGGCGTCGTACTCGAATCGAGAAAATTTCCCCAGGTCACCCGCGTATACGGTGCAATCAATGGCGTTAAGGGAATCGCCAATGAAGATTTCCTTGACTTGACGCAGGAAACGACGCACAATCTGGAACAGGTCGCATTGACGCCTTCTTCGGCCTTATTGTCCACGCGTGACAAGCCGGATGAAAAGTATTGCCGTGCCATGTTTGAAGTGATGCAGGCCCATGATATCCGTTATTTCTTTTATATCGGCGGTAATGATTCGTCCGATACGGTGCGGATTATCAATGAACAGGCGGAAACTGCCCAATACGATTTCCGCGCCATTCATATCCCCAAAACCATCGACAACGATCTGGTGCTGAACGATCACACGCCGGGATATGGTTCAGCAGCCCGTTTTGTCACGCAGGCCTTTATTGGCGCCAATCTGGATAACCGTGCCTTGCCTGGCGTATATATCGGCGTGGTCATGGGTCGACATGCCGGTTTTCTCACCGCTGCCGCTTCGATCGCGCAAAAATATCCCAACGATGGGCCACACCTGATCTACTTGCCGGAACGGGCATTTGACATCGAAAAATTTCTGCTGGATGTCAAACAGACCTATGATCGAATCGGTTGCTGCGTAATTGCCGTATCGGAAGGAATCCAGGACAAAGACGGCGTGCCGATCATGTCGAAACTGGTGAGCTGTGTGGAAAAAGACGCGCATGGCAATTTACAGCTGTCAGGTACCGGGATGTTGGGCGACTTGCTGGCGCAGGAGATTAAAGATAAACTGAAGATTACAAGGGTTCGATCGGATACCTTCGGTTATCTGCAACGGTCCTTCTTCGGCTGCGTATCCGATGTAGACCAACATGAAGCGCGAGAAGTCGGGGAGAGGGCGGTTCAGTTCGCTTTATGGCACAACATGGATGGATCGGTAGTGCTCGACCGTACTGGATTCTACTCGGTCGATTATCGGTTGGCGCCGCTGGCGGCGGTGGCAGGAAAGACCCGCCACATGCCTGATGAATTCATCAATGCGGCTGGCAATCATGTCACGGATGCCTTCAAGTTCTACGTAAGGCCGCTGCTGGGGTCGGGTCTTGGTTCGGCTACGCAGTTGCGGGCGCCAAAGGCGGAGAAAATCCTGCGAAAGAGCAAGTAACACATCTAGGCAAAGTAATACATCTTAATTTTAAGAACCGGGCAGCAGGGGAGAGATACAAAAACAGCGGATGGTCAGATCGACCGTCCGCTGTTTTTCATAATTCAATATTCTATGCTATGCGAGAGAAGACGGGAGAAGAAGATCTTATCATTCGATCTTCTTGCGCAGGGCTGTCAAGGCCTGCTGAGTCTCACGCAGACGGGCCTGAGCCTGGGCTGAATATTCCTGCGAACGCCCAACCCAGTCTGGGTTGGGTGGCGCAAGTGATAATTTGCCTTCGAGATAGTCGGCCATTATTGCAGTGGACTTGCCAAGCAGGATGACTGTTTCTTTAAGCGGTACCAGAACCGGACCGGCTTCGGCGATGGTGTCCGGTGGGATGGCTAGTTCGCCGAGCAAGGCATCGCACTTTCGCTGGATCGAGCGATAATTGGCGGCGGTACGAATCGGCTCACCGGGAATATTGACTTTCTTAGCATCTTCTATTAACGCAGTGGCTTTCTGCAAGCCGATTGACAGCTGATTATAGGTGGCTTTAAGGGTTGCAACCGATGAAGCGGTGCCACTTGCAGGCTTTGTCTCTGTAGTTGGCGCAGTTTGCTGAGCTGTTGACCCTGTGCGGTTAAACCAAGCCTGAATTGCCGGCGAGGAATAATAGGTGTAAGAGAGACCAAACGCCATCACGACAGCGACAAGATACAATATGATCCATTTAGTCAACGAGGCCGCTGATTGAACGGAACGTCTTGTTTGCGGCTGAGCCGGCACTGGCGGCAAGGCGCAGAGATATTCGATCTGCCTGCCGCAATTTGAACAAAACTTTTCTCGTCGGGGTATTTCATGGCCGCAATGACAGCAAAAGTGCAAGCAAGATCCCTCCCAAAATTCACGTCTATAATTTTAACATGGAAACGCCAGCGAGAAAAGCTGGTTGGGTAGATAGAGGGATATCTGCGATCTTTGACTCGTAAATGTTACTTTACATAATATATATTATCGGACGTCAAAACCATAAATAGAAAACCAAGACGAACATGATCAGATTCGACAATCGACAATCATCGAACCGGGATCAAGGATCAACTTGGTTTATTGGTTTATTATCATCAGTCAATGCTCAATAGTCAATGATCATGTTCTATTAGCGTCGGCAAAATCATCGACTCATTATCGACTCATTAATGCGTATCTATGTTGGTCGATTGATGCACTAGCTACAGGAATCATAATGATTTGTCCTGGCGATAAGGCTTGTGTTGCGCTCATGTTGTTCAATTTCTGAATGGCGATGATTTTATCGCGAACGTCTTCATCTGCGGTGATGGCCTTACTGGCGATGCGCCATAATGTGTCGCCGGTAGCGATCTTATAACTGATCAGTTGATTATTGTGAACCCCGCTCATCTCGGAGACCTTATCGAACATATGATTAGTTAACGTATAGCCAATGATAAAAAGAACAACAAGACTACAAATCAGCAAATTAGCTTTGTGTAGAGCCTGGCGGCGGTTGGAGCTGCGTTTCGTTCGCGGAATTCTTGATGTCATGGCTAATCACTCCCGAACATTTGTTTCTGATATAAGATTATCACAGAACAAATGTTTGTGCAAGAGTTTGCGAACAAATGTTTTATATTTTCCGTCGATGTGATATAATTTGCTCAAATCCAATTGAATCGGGAGGCGTAAGATGAAAAAGCAATCGCCGATTTCGTCAAAACAACAGCAGATATTAGAGGTTATACAATCAGCAATCAAGGTGAAAGGTTACCCGCCCAGCGTCAGGGAAATCGGTGAAGCCGTCGGCCTTAAGTCCCCTTCCACCGTTCATATGCATTTGAATAAACTGGAGCAAATCGGGGCAATACGTCGTGAGTCGGAAAAAAACCGGGCGATTGATGTGGTGGGTTCTTCCTCTCTGCGCAACGCCCCGATGACCTTGGTACCGCTTATCGGTCGAGTCACAGCTGGACAACCTGTTTTGGCCACGGAAAATATTGAGGATACTTACCCATTCCCCACCGATTTGGTTGGTCAGGAAAATGTTTTCATGTTAAAAGTGGATGGCGAGAGTATGATTCAGGCGGGAATCTTCGATGGTGATTACCTGATTGTACGGGATCAGGATTCCGCGCGTAACGGCGATATCGTTGTTGCTTTGGTGGATGGAGAGGAAGCGACTGTCAAGCGGTTTTTCCACGAAAAGGACCGTGTGCGCCTGCAACCGGAAAATGATCGTATGGATCCCATTTACACGCGTGATGTATCCGTATTGGGCAAAGTCATCGGTGTCTACAGGAAAATGTAGTCAGACTTCAGTAATTTCATTCACGTCATAAAATTTTTGCTAAAAATAATAACCTGGTTGGCGCACAGAATCTCAGTGTTTGAGTTTGGCGCTACCAGGTTATTTATGTTTATATCGCACTTGAAAATATGCGGATCAGCGTTTGCTGCCAAACACTCCGAGCAACTTGCGGACAAAACCGCCGATATTGCTTGCTTCTTTCAGAGGCGGCAGGCCGATGATTTTGTCGGCAATACGATGGATGCTGCGGGCAGGCGCGCAGTTGGGCTCTAACAACACCAACGGGCATTGTTTACGCAAGGAACGGGTGATGGCTTTATCTTCCTCGACACCGCCCAAGAATTCAAGTTCTTCGTTCAGGTACTGCGATACTACGCTGCGTAGTCGCGAGGCGATGATTCCCGCTTCCAGATCGCCGTCCACCTTGTTGATGATCAGACGTTTCTTGGCGCTGGTTCCGAGCGAGTGCATGACTTTGATGATGGCATAGGCATCGGTCATCGCATGCGGCTCCGGTGTGGTCACGACGATGACTTCATCGGCTGCCAGCAGAAAGTTCGAAACATCTCGCGAAATCCCCGCCCCGGTATCCAGCAGCAAGATGTCAGCCATGCCGTCTAATTCGTTAAAACTGGTGATGACCCGGGTAAACTGCGATTCGCTGAGTTGCGTCAGTTCCTGCAGGCCGGAACCGCCTGGAATCACGACAAAACCGCCTGGCGCAGTAAGGGCGATTTCTTGCAGCGTTTTTTGCCCGCTGATCAGATGCCCCAAATGATAATTGGCCTTGAGCCCAAGTACGACATCGACGTTGGCGGTTCCCAGGTCGGTATCGATGACCACGACTTTTTGTCCCAATGCAGTGAAAGCAACTGCCAGATTGGTTGATAACGTGGTCTTTCCCACTCCGCCCTTGCCGCTGGTAACGGCAATTACGCGCAATGACTTGGGAGCGTTTGAAACGCGTGCGACGCGGGACACAGCGGTTGGTCGCATGCAGGTGTAGGCTCGCACCCCGGTCAGGTCACGACCGATGATTTCAGAGGTAAAGACAAATGAGCTACGATCGGCCGATGGTAACGACAGTTCAAGTTTGGTGCCGACCGGCCATAACAGGATTTTGCCGTTGTCGTAAGGAATGGCAAAAGAAAAGGCATGCTGTGTGACTTCAATGATGCGGGAGGAAAATACCGACTGGCCGTTCGCGTTCAATAGGCGGACGGAAATAGGCACACCAACTGTAAACGAGGTATCTGTAGCCTGAATCATTGCTTCAACTGCCCTTCAGAATCTCTTCGGTCTCAGCGCTGCGGTTTGGTAAGCTGACCCTGCAGCGTGATCGTCCCCTGCGTCGCTCCGGCGCCTGCGGAGGTTGGCGGTTTTTTGGGGTCGACTTGGGCCGGAGATTTTCCGTCCAAGGGCTTGGTACCGATTTTCACGATTCGATTTACCGGGTCATAGTCGTCTGTTGCCAGCAATTGCCGTTCTTCTTTGCCGTTGATCATCCGGATGCGGTAGGATGACACGCGAAAGCCTCGCTGCGGCGATTCGTCGATGACCTCTTTGCCGACATCCAGTGTCGGGTCTGGCTGTTTCACTTCCACCGGCTCGATAACCCGATGAACGACATAATCCAGTTCGATCGGTGGCGGCGCATCCTTGACATCGCCCAACACCGAGAAATACAGCTCGTTATCGGTAATGACGGCATACAGCATGATCGGGTGAGATAAATTGTTCTTGAACTTAAAATCGATATGACCGTCCACCACCGTCGCGTCAAATCCCAATGGGACATAGCCGATCGCCCGTCCATGGTTGCTTCGGTCGACAATATCCAGGTTTGCCAGAAGTGCGGAATTATAAAGTGTGCTGCTGACCTGGCACACTCCGCCTCCCCAATCGGGAACCAACTTGCCGTCAAGAATGACCGGCGCCATCCGGAATCCCTGTTGTTGCGTCCGGTTGCCCACAATATTGTTATAGGAGAAAACTTCGCCCGGATTCAGTCTAGTACCATGGATGCGCTGGGTGGCAAGCCGGAGATTGGCATTTCGGTCATAATCCCAAGGTTTGAAATACGTTGAATATAAGGAGAGCATTGTGTTGATGCCGGCAAAACTGGCATCGCTAG
This sequence comes from uncultured Veillonellaceae bacterium, assembly GCA_964579955.1. Classification (GTDB taxonomy): domain Bacteria; phylum Bacillota; class Negativicutes; order UBA1444; family UBA1444; genus UBA1444. Next base: position 8,397 of record CAZOJA010000001.1, read on the forward strand.
TTTTCGGCTGCTGTTTGTTGAACTTGAGGTCAACGACATAGGCCAATTGCATCTGCGGTTCGTTGAACGCAGCGGCCAAGGTTCCGGTTATGTCCAGGGATCTGCCTTCCACGGCGGGAATCAGCGCCACGTTTTTGGACTTGACCAATACCAACAGGGCTGCGTCTCGGGCCTGACGATCAATTTTGGGCGCCAGATCGCGTAGGATGCCGGCGAGTTTTTCCTTGTTCAGTCCAAGCTGAATCGGCAGGTGTAATTCATGTTCCCGCGCACTAAGGCGATCTTGCCAACGCTGCAGGAAATCGCCGCTGCGACCAAACGCCATACAGGCATTCACGGTCTTTTTGACATCGATTTTGAAATCAACCCTGTCCGGCGGTACAAACCAGACTTCATGCTGGTCTGTCAGCATAATCGGCGTTGCCGCAGTGGCATGCACGACATCCAGGAGTCTGCTTTCGGCTTCCTCACGGGTCAGCCCGCCGACATCAATGTATGCGACAAATACGTTCGGCAAGATCCGCGAATCTGCCAGAATGGCCTGGTCGGCCGCCACGACGCCGACTGCAGCCAGCAGCAGCAAGATGCCGGACAGCAGTAACAACTGGTGTTTGCGTGAATTTAGCCCCCAACGCACAACAAGACACTTCCCATCGCAATATTCAATATTTATCGTGAATCATCATGCTGATGATACGCCAATATCCAGGAAAAAATGACAGCGACCAAAACGATGAACAGGATATGGAATCCGGTGATTGGCGAAGGCCAGATCAAGATTCGCGGAAAGCAAAGCAATAAAAGATATGAAAAACCTCCGCACCAATAGAGGGTGCGGAGACGAAACGGCCAACAAACCCAGCGTTTTGCCACCGAAATAACGACAATCAGGCAGATGATGCTGACAAAGCTTAGCCATTCAAACTTCATACGAATATTTTAACATTCGACACCCAACTGTCAAACTCCTTTTCTAGCGGGAGGACGACCCCATTTCTGCCGCTGCTCCCAATAGCGCCAGCAACGAGTGTTCAAACGTCAGGCCCCCTTGCAAATAGACGGCGAACGGTTCGCGAAGCGGTCCATCGGCGCTTAGTTCGATCGACGATCCCTGCACGAAGGTTCCGCCTGCCATCACGACCGGATCTGGATAACCTGGCATTGGCGCGGGAACCGGCTTCACATGGGAATCGACCGGCGAGTATTTCTGCAATCCGCGGCAAAAGGCAGTCAGCTTTTCCGCCGAACCGAGTTCAATCGCCTGAATGATGTCGTAGCGGGCAGCATCGGCCGCCGGATGGACCGGATAGCCCATGGCGGCAAAAAAGGCGGCGGCGAACAACGCGCTCTTGATTGCCTGCGAGGTTGTGTGCGGAGCCAGGAACAAGCCTTGATAGTATAGGCGATACCCATCCTGGCAGGATCCGACTTCCGCACCGATGCCGGGAGCGGTCAGTCGGCTGGCAGCCAGTTCCACCAGGTCGGCGCGACCGGCGATATAAGCTCCGGTTGGTGCAATGCCGCCGCCGGGATTTTTGATTAGCGAACCGACTGCCAAATCAGCGCCAACGGCAGTCGGTTCAGCAGTTTCGGTAAATTCGCCGTAACAATTGTCTACCATGACCACGCAATCCGGCCGCACAGCTTTAATCGCCTGGCAAACGGCTTCGATGTGAGCGACCGAAAGCGTTTGTCGCAGACTGTAACCGCAGGAACGCTGAATCAGCACGAGCCGCGTTTCCGGACGAAGCGCTGAGCAGATCGATCCGGGGTCGAGCGCTTGAACGAACGGCGTTTCGCGGTAAGTGACGCCGAATTCTTTCAGGCAGCCGGGAACCGGCTTCGGATGTCCGATAACCGTACACAAGGTATCATAAGGCGTGCCGGTGAGTGATAACAGTTCATCGCCGGGGCGCAAAATCCCGAATAACGCGGTGGCCAAAGCGTGGGTGCCGGAAACGAACTGAGGCCTGACCAATGCCGCTTCGGCGGCAAAGACCTCCGCCCAAACGGCAGCCAGTTTGTCTCGGCCCTGATCGCCATAGCCATAGCCTGTGGTTTGGCGAAAATCGTAGTCGGATACCTGATGTTTGCGATACGCGTCAAGGATCCGGGCGGTGTTCTGCAGCGAGGTCGCTTCGATTTGGGCGAAGCGTGGCTGCAATTCTTTCAGGATGCGGTCTTTTAGTGAAAGTATCGATGCAGGAAAACGATTCACAAACTCTAGTCCTTTCTTTCTGAGATGTATGCTGACAGTTGTCCGGCCAATGAAGCCGGCGCCAGGGTTCTGACCCATACACCTTCCGGGGTGTATTCCTTTTCTTGTACCACGGCCTGTTCGTGCAACAGATTCAGGATTCCCGACTCTTCGTAGGGGATCAGAAGTTGCAGCGAACGGTCCAGTTGGCTAAGCAGCGTATCCAAGTCTTTGAGCAACTGTTCCAGTCCTTCGCCGGTTGCTGCGGAAATCGCCACAGAGCCCGCTTTCCAAAGCAGACGGCGAAACTTGGCCGGACCGGTCAAACAATCGACTTTGTTCATTACAGTGAAGATTTTTTTGTCAGCTGCTCCCAGCTCCTTGAGCACATCATATACGGAGCGGCTCTGTTCCTCCCATTCCTCCGAACTGGCATCGATGACATGCATTAACAGGTCGGCATAGACGACTTCTTCCAGTGTGGCGCGAAACGCCGCAATCAGGGCGTGCGGCAATTTCCGGATGAATCCGACAGTGTCCGCCAGCAGCACTTTGCGACCCGAAGGCAGAATCAGCATACGAATCGTCGGATCCAGCGTGGCAAACAATTTGTCTTCGACCAGCACTCCGGCATCGGTAAGACGGTTGAGCAAGGTCGATTTGCCGGCATTGGTATAGCCCACAATGGCGACGCAGGGAAGCCCGGACTGGATGCGGCGGCTTCGCTGGAGAGCCCTCTGAGCAGATACCGTTTTTAAAGATTCTTCAATATCATGGATCTTGTCGCGAATCGTGCGTCGATCCACTTCCAGTTTGGTTTCGCCCGGGCCACGGGTGCCGATGCCGCCGCCAAGACGTGACATTACCAAGCCTTTGCCGCCCAGACGCGGCAACAGATAACGCATCTGAGCCAGTTCGACCTGAAGTTTTCCTTCGTAGGAATGGGCGCGTTGGGCGAAAATATCCAGAATCAGCGCCGTACGGTCGATGACTTTTACTTCCATGATTTTTTCAATATTGCGTTGCTGGGCCGGCGAAAGCTGATCGTCAAACACGATCGTTGTCGCTTGGGTCTGCTGCTGCAGCGCCTTGAGTTCTTCCAGCTTGCCTTTGCCGATATAGGTAGCGATGTCGGGGCGCTCACGGCGCTGGATGATCGTACCCACCACTTCGCCGCCGGCGGTCTCGACCAATCGATCAAGCTCAGCCAGTGTTTCAACGATATTCTGTTCCTTGTCGATGTCTGTGCCGACCAGGATAACGGTTTCCTTAGGCGGCGCGCTTGTGAAAATTTCTTTCATCGATTCACGCAAAAAGCCCCAGGCGGTGGACCCGGGGCTTATCCTTTCGAATATTATTGGTTCGCCGGCTCTTCCCGCTTATCTGTAAATAGCGCCTGCAACGGCCGAATCGGCGTGATGGTCGAGATGGCGTGCTTGTAAACCAATTGGTGCTTGCCATCATTCTCCAGAATCACCGTGAAGTTGTCGAACCCCTTCACTGCTCCCCGCAGTTGAAAGCCATTCGCCAGGTAAATGATTACCGGAATGTTTTCTTTGCGGATCTGATTGAGAAAGTTATCCTGTAGATTCAACAACTTTGTGTTCATGACGCACCTCCCGTCGCTTGCTTACACAGTAATTCTACTTGATTGCAAATCTTTCCGCAACCCGCCTGCGTATCAGATTCAGCGCCATATCCATCGTAGCCGTCGCATTCAGTTCGATCCATTCCAGGTATGGCATCCGGCGAAACCATGTCAATTGCCGTTTGGCATAGCGCCGACTGGCCAGTTTCACCTGTTCGATCGCCGTTTCCAACGGGACATCGCCTTGCGTGGCAGCGATAAACTCTTTGTAACCGATCGCCTGCAATGCGGTGGCATTGGTGGCCAGCCCTTTGGACAACAGGGAATCGACTTCCCCTAACAGCCCCTGCCCCACCATCTGGTCGACCCGTTGGTCAATCCTGCGGTACAAGGCTTGACGCTCCATCGTCAATCCGAATGCCAGACAGTCATACTGCAACTGCGCCGCTCTCTCTCTCGACAGCGGTTTATTCTCGTTCGTGATGACTTCCAGTGCCCGCAGTATCCGTTTCCGGTCGTTCGGATGAATGCGACTTGCGGTCGAAGGGTCGCGTTCGTTCAATTTTTCGTAGAGTGTGTCAGTGGATTCGGTTTCGTCGCGTAGTGGTGTAACGGGTGTCGGACTGAACTGGTAGCCTTCCAGCAAGGCCTGGATGTATAGCCCGGTTCCGCCGACCAGAATCGGGAGTTTGTTACGACGATTCACCTCGTCGATCGCGGCTGAGGCGAACTGTTGAAAATCGACAACAGAAAAAGGTTCTGTCGGCTGCCGGATATCGATCAAATGGTGAGGGACTAGCTTTTGTTCGGCGGCGGAAGGTTTTGCCGTGCCGATGTCCAGCCCGCGATATACGCACATGGAGTCGCCGGAAACGATTTCCCCGTCCAATTGTTGGGCCAGTCGCAGCGCCAGAGCGCTTTTGCCGACAGCGGTCGGTCCGGCGATCACGAGCAATCGGTTCAAGCCGGTTGTTCCCCCTTGTAAAGTATGCCATACCGCAAAGAACTATGTTGGCCACCGGCAAAGTGGCGGATGCCAAGCCGGACGAATTCCGTGCTGCCGGACAATTCCTTGATGACGACCCGGGACTTTGCGACCCGCAGAGCCTGCTGCAGCGTTTCATGAGTCAGCGGTCTTGCATCGGCATAATCGCGCAATGATTGGATGCCGCTGCTGGATTTTTTCGGCCGACGGAACATCGGGTCAAAATAGACGACATCAAAGGCGCCATCAGGCAGTTCAGGCAAGTACGCCGCGTGGTCCGCCGCCACAACTTCGATCCGGCCAGCGGCTTCGCATAACTCCGGACTGGAATCATTAGCGTTGTTTTGCAGGCTCTCGACACCCCAGCGGGTCAGAAGTGCGACCAATGGAACCGACTCTACTCCGCGTACCCGGCCGGCTTTTCCCACCACATGCGCGGCAACCAGAGCATCGGCTGCCAGGCCCAGCGTACAGTCCAGCAAGTTCATTCCCGGCTCCAGACCAAGAGCTTTTACGAACGGATCGTTACCGCCGCGCAACAAGTTGAGAATGCGCAGCTCTGACAATCCCCGATGAAAGAAGAACTTCCCTGCCGCACTCGTGACAACCGGTTGTTGGTTTTCAAATACGATAATTACTGTCGCATTAGTGTTTTTCTGCAAATCTTGCATAGACTGACGGTTTCTGGCAACAAACGGAACGCATAGCTGTCGGGAAAAATGTTCAGCCGCTGCAATATCGGCGGCAATTTCGCGTAAAGATGTTGTAACGATCATATGCGTTTGAACAGCTTTGCCAGATCCTGTTCGCTGAAGCGAATCAGCGTCGGCCTGCCGTGGGGACAGGTATAAGGTCTCGGCGTGTTGAGCAAGTCGTCAAGCAGGCCCTGCATCTGCTGCTGGTTCAGATTCTGTCCGAAGCGCACTGCCATATGGCAGGCCGCCGTCTCAATCCAGAGCTTGCGCAGCGCTTCGATGTCGGGAATTTTATACGACTGCGCCGCAGACAGGATCTGCCGGAACAGTGCACGCGCCTCGGTCGGCGGGATGTGGGTAGGCAATTCCGACAATCGGATAGAGGTTGGCCCTACCCAGTCGAAAATGAAACCCAGTTCGGCCAATTCGACGGCAAAGCTTTCGGCCGCCTGCACTTCCAGCGGATCGAGATCCAATACATCGGGGATCAATAAGGTTTGGAAATGTGCCGGGCTCTGCTGGCTCGCCAGCAGGTCGAACAGAATCCGTTCATGTGCGGCGTGTTGGTCGACGATATAGAGACAATCCCCGTCGCTTGCCAAAATATAACACTGACGGAACTGACACAGCGCTTTGAGTTTTGACGTGGTCTGCGTGGCGGCCGGTTCGGCGACAACAGGATCAATTATCGCCGCCGAAGCGGCAGCTAGTGATTCTTCCGCATTATGTCCTTCTGTCACTGCCGATTCCGGGTTGCCTGCCCCGTCTTCGGAACGCGTCCAGGCAAAGGAGGCCAGGGCCTGACTGCGTGATGGCTCCAAGCGGGGCAACGATTCCTGCACATAGCTTGGCTGATACGCCGGCCGGTAATTCATGTGGTCGAACGAGGCGGCTGCTTCCGCCGGACGTTCCGGCGCGTACAGGACATTTTTCAATGCTGCATGGATCGCGCGAAACACCGCCCGTTCATCCTGGAACTTGACTTCGGATTTTTGTGGATGCACATTGACGTCGAGCTGTTCGGCAGCGATTTCGATGTGCAGGGATACCAACGGGTAGCTGCCGTTAGGCAACAACGTCTGATAGGCAGTGTCGACCGCCCGGTTGAGCATGCGGCTGCCAATCACCCGGCGATTGACCGTAAACGTCTGCCACTGCCGTGAACCCTTGCGAACCGAAGGTCGGGCGGCATAGCCGCTGATCCGGATATCTGCTTCCTCATAATCGATGGCAAACAACTGTGAGAAGGTATCCGGCCCATATAAAGCGGAAAGCGTGTCTGCCAAGCGGCCGGTGCCGGGTGTCTGCAGACTGGTCCGCCCGTTGTTGACCAGACGGAACACGACATCCGGGCGCGCGATGGCCAGACGGACCACGATGTCGTGAATGTGCGCGCTCTCGGCAGCAGCGGTCTTCATGAATTTGAGCCTGGGCGGCGTATTGAAGAACAGATCACTGACCAACACCACCGTACCGACTTCGGCGCCGCATTCCGCGACGTCCTGCAACTGACCGCCGCTGATTTCCAACCGTGTGCCGAGAGGACTGCCAGGTTGCCGGCTGATCAGGCTGAATTTGGCGACAGAAGCGATGCTGGGCAACGCTTCGCCGCGAAAGCCCATGGATGCAACAGTGAATAAATCGTCCGAGCAGCGGATTTTGCTAGTGGCATGACGCAACACCGCCAAGCGGACCTCTTGCTCGGACATGCCGCATCCGTCATCTGTCACGCGTATTTTACCCACGCCGCCGGCCTCGATTTCGATTTCAATCCGGCTGGCTCCGGCGTCGAGCGAGTTTTCCACCAACTCCTTGACAACCGAAGACGGCCGGTCAATCACTTCCCCGGCAGCTATCTTGTTGATCGATGTATCGTCGAGCAGGTGGATTCTTGGTTCCGTCACAGCTTCCCTGCCTCCTGTTTCGCCTGGACCGTCAACTTGTGCAGAATGTTCAACGCTTCTAGCGGGGTCAGCGTCAGCGTATCGAGAGAGGCCAACTCATCGGCCAGGCTGGACTGAAACAGCGAGCCCATTGGCGCAGCCGCGGACGTTTTTTCCCGACGCGGCGTCTGACAGGTTGCTTCCGTTTCGATCTGGACCAAGAGTTCCTGCGATCGTTCGATGACTTTTCCAGGCAAACCGGCCAGTTTGGCGACATGGATGCCGTAGCTTTTGTCTGCACCGCCGGGGATGACCCTTCGTAGGAAGACGACGTCGTTGCCCCGCTCTTTCACGGCCATGGAGAAATTCTGGATCGCCGGTTTCCATTCGGCCAGGCAAGTCAGCTCATGGTAATGCGTAGCGAAAATCGTTTTGGCATGAATCCGCTCTTTGATATATTCCACTACGGCCCGGGCGATGCTCATGCCATCGAATGTACTGGTTCCACGGCCGATTTCGTCCAGGATCACCAGGCTGCGCGAGGTGGCGTTCTTTAATATTTGCGAGACTTCCGTCATTTCCAGCATAAAGGTCGATTGTCCCGTTGCCAGGTCGTCGCTGGCTCCTACCCGGGTGAAAATCCGGTCGACGGGTGAAATCGCGGCCTCTTTTGCCGGGACGAACGAGCCGGCCTGCGCCATCAGGGTCAGTAAAGCCACCTGTCGCATATACGTCGATTTGCCTGCCATATTCGGGCCGGTCAGAATCATGATTTCGCATTCGTGCGGATCCAACAACGTATCGTTGGGGACGAAAATCTCTCCTGCCAACAAACGTTCGACCACCGGGTGACGTCCTTCACGAATCACAATCCGTTGGTCTTCGGTCATCGTCGGCCGGACATAACGATACTGGGCCGCGGCTTCGGCCAGCGAAAGCAGGCAGTCAAGCACCGCCAGGCAACGCGCTGTAGTCTGGATTTCCGTCAATCGCTGCTTTACAAAATCACGCAGCTGCAGGAACAGATGATGTTCGAGGTTGACGATTTTTTCCTGCGCGCCAAGGATTTTTGTTTCAAACTCTTTGAGTTCCGGCGTAATATAGCGCTCGGCGTTGACCAACGTCTGCTTGCGGACGTAATTGGCCGGTACGGCCGTGGTATTGGCATGCGTTACCTCGATGTAATAACCGAACACTTTGTTGTAACTGATTTTAAGCGACTTGATGCCGGTACTCTCTTTTTCCCGCGCTTCCATGTCCTGTACCCATTGACGGCTATCGCGCGACAAACTGCGCAATTCGTCCAATTCCAGATCGTAGCCGTCGCGGATAAATCCTCCCTCGCGAATCGAAAACGGCGGGGTATCAATGACGGCGGCCCTGATCAGATCGGCGCAGTCCGTATGGGTTTGCAGGTTGAATCCGGTATCAAGCAATAGAGGTGAACTAAGACCGCAAAGGCTCTGTTTCAATTCCGGCAGTATATCGAACGAACTGCGAAGTGCCGTCAGGTCGCGTGCATTGGCTGTGCCGACTTCGATACGGGTGAGGATTCGTTCCATGTCATAGACCGACTTCAGCGATTCGCGCAACGCACTGCGCACACGCGGATTTTCGACCATTTCGCCGACCGCATCATGCCGGCGACGGATTTCCAGCAGATTCAACAGCGGCGACTCCAGCCACTGCCGAAGTAAACGCCCACCCATCGCAGTCACCGTAAAATCAAGTATGGACAGCAAACTGCCGCGTTTGCCGCCTTCCCGCATGTTGCGGCTGATTTCCAGATTACGCAGGGTGGTTCCGTCCAGCAGCAAAAAATCCTGTGGATTGAACCGGGTCAACCGGTTGATGTGGCTGAGATCCGATTTTAACGTCTGGTGCAGATATTGCAGCAAACGAGCGATGGCCGTAACTGCCAAGGCCTCCGCCGGAATATCGTCACGCAAAAAGTGTTTTGCCAGCAATTCATTCGCAGCCAATGACTCATCGGCGATAAACGTCGTTAACGTACAGTTGGCCAGTCGTGTCTGCAGGAACCCATTAACTTCCGACCAGCGTTCCAGCTTGTCGGTGAGGATCAGTTCTGCCGGCGACAAACGGGAAAGCTGATTTAGCATTGCCGCATAGCGATCGGCACCCTTGTGCAGGCTCCAGATACATTCGCCGGTGGAAATGTCGATTGCGACCAGACTCAGTTCCGCTTCCTGCTCGGCGAGCAACACGAGAAAATTATTGCCTCGCTCAGATAATGCCGATTCATAAAGAATCGTTCCCGGCGTGATGATCCGCACGACTTCCCGTTTGACGATGCCTTTGGCAAGCTTGGGATCTTCCACCTGCTCGCAAATCGCCACCCGGTATCCTTTGGCAATCAACCTTGCTATATAGCCTTCCACCGCGTGATAGGGAACCCCGCACATCGGGACCCGGTTGCCGCTGCCAGCCTCACGCGAGGTCAGGGTGATTTCCAGTTCTCTAGCTGCCAGTTCCGCATCATCGAAAAACAGTTCATAGAAGTCGCCCAGGCGAAACATCAGCAGATCCTGCGGATGTTGCCGTTTTACTTCACGGTACTGTTCCATCATCGGCGTATAATTCACAAACTAATCCTTCCTTTCCGCGGCCACTTCGCCCCGGAGCAAGAATGTCTGGGCTGACGATATCTGAATATGGCGTATATTACCGGGAAAATCTTCTGTCGTGGCATTCCAGAGCACGATCTTGTTTTGACGGGTCCGGCCTGAATAGACCCCGCTATCCGTCTTGCTGGGACCATCGACAAGCACTTCGACCGACTTGCCGGTCCATTGCTGATTCGCCGCCAGGCTTATGCTGTTCTGCAAATCCATCAGGCGCTTGAGCCGGGCTTTTTTTACTGCCAGTGGTACCTGCGCGTCCATGGTTGCAGCCGGTGTGCCGGAGCGTTTGGAATACAGGAAGGTAAATGCGGCATCAAATTTAATTTCAGCCATAAAAGCAAGCGTCTGTTCAAACATTTCATCGGTTTCACCGGGAAATCCCACGATAATATCCGTTGTGATGCTGATATCGGGGATGGCGGCCCTTAACTGACCGATGTGTCGTCGATAGGTTTCGGTCGAATAATGACGGTTCATTCGGCGCAATATTTCATCGCAGCCCGATTGTACCGGTAAATGCAGGTGTTCACAGATGTTCTGGCCTGCGGCCATGACTTCGATCAACTCTTTGCCAAAATCTTTGGGATGAGAAGTCATAAAACGTATCCGCGGAATGCCTGCCTCTTGGTCGATCTTTTGCAGCAGGCGGGGAAAATTCCAATGATCAGGCAGATTTTTTCCATACGAATTGACATTTTGACCGAGCAACGTGATTTCCTTGCCTCCGCTTCGCGAAAAAGCCTGTGCATCCGCCAACACGGTGGCGAAGGGACGACTGCGCTCGCTGCCGCGGACATAGGGTACAATGCAATAGCTGCAATAATTGTCGCAACCGTACATGATCGGAATCCAGGCACTGACACCCTGTTGTTTTTTTGGACCGGTTTCCTGCCCCAGGCCATCGTCGGCAAATTGTCCAGATTCCAGCAATTTTTTTTTCGGCTGCGATTGCTGCAGGATTTCGGCCAGACGATCGATGTTTTGCGTGCCCAGTACGATGTTCACATGCGGCGCCCGGCGAAAGATCAGCTGTTGATCTTTTTGCGCCATGCAGCCGGCAATGATGATGATTGCAGCAGGATTCTGCTCTTTGACATGCTTTAATGCGCCGATATGTCCCCAAATCCTGCTTTCGGCGCTTTCTCGCACACAGCAGGTGTTAATCACGACAATGTCAGCTTTCTCTGGTTGATCGCAATGGACATAGTCCATGATCTCCAGTTGGCCGGCTATCCGTTCGGAGTCGCTCTGGTTCATTTGGCAGCCGAAACTTTCAATATAGTAAGTTTGTGTTTTCATAACCGGTCCTTTCCATTCCCTCTCCCTTTATTGGACACAAAGGCGCTCTACCGGAACAGTTCCGGCAGAGCGTACGCAACGAACATCTGGAATCATGATTTCGATTCTTTTTTTGCCGGAAAAATCATGCGAATGCTGGAATATATCACAAGCGCGCCAAAAATCCGCCTTAACATCGCGCCATCAATCAACTGGACCATGTTGGAACTGAGCAGGCTGCCGGCAATCGAACCGAGGGCCAGTAGCATGGCCGTTCGGTATTCAAACAGATTGGCCTTGCGAAGCTTCAGGATCGCCACCAGCACGGTCGGAATGATCACCAGCATCGAGATGCCTTGCGCCAGGTGTTGCGTCACTCCGAGCAGCAAAACCATCATTGGTACCATCACTACGCCGCCGCCGACTCCCATGATACCGGTGAGGATTCCGGCGCCAAAACCCAAAGCGACGATAAACAGGAAACTGCTCATTGCCACACCATCCGTAACCCGACCAAGAGTAGCATTACGCCAAAATAACGCTTCAGCTGGTGGGCCGGGATTCGCTTCAAAAAATGTGCACCGATGGCTGCGCCTGTCATTGCGCCTATAGCCAGGCTGAAGGCCATCATATAATCAAGAGATTGATGTTGGCTATAAACAAAGCTGCCGGCAATCGCCGTCGGCAACACTACAAGCAATGACGTGGCGTGCGCCGAGTGCTGCGGCATTGCCAAGTAGCCCACCATAATCGGCACGAGAAAAATTCCACCGCCAACCCCCAACAAACCGCTTAGGATACCGATGCCGAAACCGATCGCCAATAATTTAAGATCACGGGGCGACAATAAATCACCTTCTTGTTTTATCAGAGATCCGCTTCTGAAACGCTTTGCTCCTCCATGAAACTTCGATATTTATCATAAATGATCCGCAAAGATGTCATTATTGCTTTTTTTGCACTGCCTTGATATTGCTTGTCAATAATCCGTAATACCACTTCCGGGCCATTTTTCAACGAGTGCCCCAACAACATGTTGGACACGTACTTTCTGGCAACAGAAGTAGCCAGAGTGCAATCTGCTTCAACAATTTCGCCGGTGTCGACCCGAACAACGAGAATGATTCCGATGACTTTGTACATTTCACTCGCGGTGATTCCCACCGGAAGTTTTGCGTACCCGGAAAAAAGAACTAAACCGTCATCATTAGCTGCCAAGTTCGATCTATTCCTCCTTCTGCCTATATTTTAGGATCCACGACGATACCTTGCACATAGATGTTGACATCGCTGACCGTCATCCAGGTCATGTATTCGACTTGCGTTTTGATCCGGTCTTGCGCTGCGTGGACGACATCGGGAATGTTTACTCCATAACGGACGGTTACACTTAGGTTCAAGACCAGACCACGTTCGGGATTCTCCATGTTCTTTACCGATATTCGTCGGACCGAGGCCAAAGCGGAATCTTTCAACAATTCCTCGCGCACAATCATTGCGACTGCCCGCTCCGTGATGATCAATTTGCCGAAGACGGAAAAACGATTGGGACGGACGACAGAGACTTCACCGAAATGATAGCGTGGTTGACGGGGCGTCTTGTTGAAAAGGCGCATCGGATCAATTCTGAAATTGGGAAAATGCGGTTGCAATTCAATTTTTGGTACCGGCACGATATGTTTGTTTTGCGTCAGCCGGGTTTCGCGGGCTTTCATGATTGCCGCCGGGGTCGATACATCCTGGATCCGGATGATTCGTGTAACGGGAGGAAGCTGCAACGCTTGAACAATCCGGTCCACCATATTCCGTGAGGTCCCCAGAACCAGGACTTTGGCAGGATTTAATTGATGCAGGGCGTCACGGACTTGCTGCGCATGCTCTTCGTCAATAAAGATCGCCTTTTTTACCGAGCGGATTTTGTTGGCTTCATATTTTGCCGATGACCCGGCAATGATCTTATTGTCCTTGATTAGGATTCCATCGTCTATGAGCACGTCGGCTCCGCAATCATGAGCAACCTTCGAAGCTCTATGGCTTTTCCCGGTACCTGTCGGCCCGATGAAAGCAATGACTTCCAACTTCTTGTCCTCCCGACAGGAATTTGTTATTGAAAAAGAACGGGACCTGTCTGTAGCCAAGTCCCGCCTGCAAGCATTATCTCGGCTCCACGATCAATTTGATGGCGGTCTTTTCTTCGCCGTCAATGACAATGTCCGCAAAGGCGGGTATAAAGATCAGGTCGATTCCTTGCGGCGCAAGAAATCCCCTGGCAATGGCTACCGCTTTAATCGCTTGATTCAATGCCCCCGCGCCAATCGCCTGAACTTCTGCCGAACCTTGGTCACGAATTACGCCCGCCAGAGCTCCGGCAACCGAATTGGGCGCTGATTTTGCCGAGACTTTCAAAATTGCCATTCAGTGGACTCTCCTTTCGCGACGCTTTCCTGTATGACTTTGTTCGTCGGAGAAGGAAAAAATCCTGCAATCATTTGCGGAATACTAAAACCCGGCCATTTTCGCGCAAAGCTGTCAGATTTTTCGGTGTGGGCTGAAACTTGACATTTTCCAGGATGCTATCGATAAAATCATCCGGAAAGCCGAATTCATCGATCATTTCTGCGACATATTCCGTTTCGTCGAGTAGAATCCTGTCCTTAAAATGCTCCGAAAGCAATGTGATGAGCAGTGACAACTCTCCCCGGCTCAAACTGGCCAAGTCACGTCCGATGGACATCAGGGTGAACCGTTCGTATGGCTGTTTGATTTCAATCCGGCAAACCTCCGGCGATTGTCTGGCGATATGGTGGTAGGCGCGCAGGGTGTTGATCAGCTGTTGTTCAAAATTTTGAATTTCCTCTGCAGTTACCGATTGCGACAGCATGAAATTCAGCCAAAGCACCTGTTTCTTGGAATCAATTTTGACAGTCCCGATTTGAGGAAACCGAACCAATATCGATATTAATAGACTCACACTGTCAGAATCTCGCGATTCCGACAAGCTTACTCTAGCAGTTTTCATCTTCATTCGCCTCTTTTCATCAACCCAAAAATCCGGAAACGACCTGCGAAAGGTCGTTTCCAAATCATTTTGCTTATCCGAAGATCATCATTCTACTTCGCGTAGTCAACGGCTCTGGTTTCGCGGATAACCGTAACTCTGATCTGTCCAGGATAATCCATATCGGATTCAATCTGTTTCACAATATCTTTTGCCAATCGTATCGATGCCAAATCATCGATTTTGTCGGGCTTGACCATGATCCTTACTTCCCGTCCGGCTTGAATTGCATAGGATTTATCCACGCCTTCAAACGAGTCGGCAATCTCTTCCAGTTTAGTCAGACGCTTGATATAGCTTTCCAGCGTCTCACGCCGGGCTCCCGGTCTTGCGGCGGAAACCGCATCCGCAGCGGCCACGAGAACCGCCTGGATTGTTTTGGGCTCTTCATCACCATGATGGGCGACGATCGCATTGATGACTTCGGCCGATTCCCGGTATTTCTTCGCCAGGTCGCCGCCGATGGTTACATGCGGTCCCTCCACTTCATGGTCGATTGCTTTGCCGATGTCATGCAACAAACCGGCCCGTTTTGCCAATGTTACATCGACTCCAAGTTCGGCTGCCATCACGCCGGCCAGATGGGATACTTCAATCGAATGCTTAAGGACATTTTGCCCGTAACTGGTACGATATTTGAGTCGGCCCAGCAGGCGGATGATTTCCGGGTGCAATCCGTGGATCCCCGTTTCAAAGGTAGCTTGCTCCCCGGCGTCCTTGATGCGCTGTTCCACTTCTTTCTGCGCCTTTTCAACCGTTTCTTCAATGCGGGCCGGATGAATCCGTCCGTCACTGATCAGTTTTTCCAAGGCAAGACGGGCTACTTCTCGTCGAACCGGATCGAATCCGGAGATCAGGATGGCTTCGGGTGTGTCATCAATAATCAAATCAATGCCGGTTAGGGCTTCCAGCGTACGGATGTTTCTGCCTTCGCGACCGATGATGCGGCCCTTCATTTCGTCATTCGGCAGATTCACCACCGATACGGTGGTCTCCGCAGCATGGTCGGCAGCACATCGCTGAATTGCCAGCGATACGATCTCGCGGGCCTTTTTCTCGGATTCTTCCTTGGCCTGATGTTCCAGATCTTTAATCAAAACGGCCATTTCATGGCGGGTTTCCTGTTCGACGCTTTCCAGCAGGACCGCTTTTGCCTCTTCCTGGGTCAGACCGGCCAGCCGCTCCAGCTCTGCCAACTGTCTGTCATACAGTTGATTGATTTGTTCCTGCTTCGATTCGAGATCCGCATCACGGCGGGCAATGATTTCTTCTTTTCGTTCAAGCGATTCGATTTTTCGGTCCAGGTTCTCTTCTTTTTGTTGTAAGCGACGCTCCATGCGTTGAACTTCGGAACGTCTTTCCTTAAGCTCTCGCTCCGTTTCGATACGGAATCGGTGAATCTCTTCCTTGGCTTCAATCAGCGATTCTTTTTTCTTTGCATCCGCTTGATGCTGCGCATCATCGAGGATTTTACGGGCGGCTTCTTCCGCGGAAGCAATTTTCGCTTCGGCCAGGTTTTTTCGAGTCCAATAACCGGCGGCAATTCCGATTGCGCCAGCTACCAGGGCAATCATTACAAATTCTACAATAGTGGGTTGCCTCCTCTCCATCATTCCTAGTAAGGGAAAGCCGAGTACTTACTCGGCTTTTCAAAGTAACCTTGCTTTAATCAAGTTGTCTCGTGTTACAACATGACAGCTTCCGGTCACACGATTGGCGATTTAATTGTAATTCTTTTTCGAAAAAGTGTCAAGGTTCAGAGCCGCATCAATACTGATGTTTGAGGCATTTCTCCGCCAACCGGTTGAGTACGGGACGAGAAAAACCCCGGTTGTTTAGCAGGCGGACCAATCGGGGATAGTTCTCCTGAGTGAAGGCGAGTTTTTGTTTCTCCAATAATTGTTGGGCGAGTTCCCACTCCGCATCCAATGAAAAATATTCCCTGACAGTTTCCGCTGATGCACAAAGGCCCATCAGTCTGAGTTTGCCGAGAATGCTATGAAGTCCCGCACGCTGTTCCCGAACCAGTTTTTCTATCGTTCGCAGTTTGATTCGTTCATCGTCCAGATAGCCTTCGTTTTTGACGCGTTCGACTGCAGCATCGATTTCTGGTGCGGTGAAACCGCGTTGCTTGAGTTTGGCGCGCAATTCAAATTCTGAATGGTCGCGTCGGGCTAGCAAACGGACCGCTGTTGCCAGCGGTCCTTCCGTGTTTGTCGATTTCATTCGCTATCGTCTTCCGTTTCCTCGGTGCTCGTTGTCAGAGCAACCAATTTGCCCATGGCGGCTTCACGGATCTTCGTTTCCAGTTCATCCGCCAGTTGAGGATTCTTGCGCAAGAATTCCTTCACATTTTCGCGGCCTTGTCCCAAACGGCTGTCTTTGTAGGAATACCATGCGCCACTCTTGTTGAACAGCTCCATTTCAGTCGCCAAGTCGACAATGCTGCCTTCACGTGAAATACCTTCACCGAAGATGATATCGAATTCAGCCTGACGAAACGGCGGCGCGACCTTGTTTTTCACGACCTTCACCCTGGTTCGGTTGCCAATGACATTGTTGTCGGCTTTGATGCTATCGATGCGTCTTACATCAAGGCGAACGCTGGCGTAAAATTTCAGCGCCCGACCGCCGGTGGTGGTTTCGGGATTACCGAACATCACGCCGACTTTTTCCCTCAACTGGTTGATAAAAATCGCCGTCGTCTTCGATTTCGAAATGATGCCGGTCAATTTGCGCAAAGCTTGCGACATCAGCCGCGCATGCAGTCCGACATGCGAATCCCCCATGTCTCCCTCGATTTCCGCCTTGGGGACCAAGGCAGCCACTGAGTCGACGACGATTACATCGATGGCGCCGCTGCGTACCAAAGCATCAGCGATCTCCAACGCCTGTTCGCCATAATCGGGCTGGGAAATCAGCAAGTTATCGATGTCCACGCCGAGTTTTCGCGCATACATCGGATCGAGCGCATGCTCTGCGTCGATGAAAGCGGCAACGCCACCTGCACGCTGCGCCTGGGCGATGATTTGCAGGGCCACCGTCGTTTTACCGGACGATTCCGGTCCAAAGATTTCCACCACGCGTCCACGTGGGACGCCGCCGATTCCCAACGCAATATCCAGTCCCAATGAACCGGTCGGAATGTACTCCACGTTCATCCTTGAGGCTGCTTCGCCCAGCTTCCAGATCGAACCTTTGCCAAAATCCTTCTCGATCTGATGCAGTGCGCTGTCCAGGGCTTTGCTTTTTTCCTTTTCCATGAGTTGGCCTCCTCTTTTGAGTGACACTTGATGGTTCAATGCCATTATACAAACATATGTTCCTATAGTCAATCGAAACGACAAATTATTTTATTTTTGCAAATAACGACGCAACAGATCCAATGATGAATTGACCGCCCTGTTCCTTATCGCACTGCGTTGACCGGCAAAATGTTCTTCCTCGACGATGACGCCGTGCGGCCCTGCGACCGCCAGATAGACCAATCCGACCGGTTTAGCTTCGTTGCCGCCATCCGGCCCGGCAATTCCGGTGATGCCGATCCCGATATCGGCGGCAAATCTGTCACGGATACCCTTAGCCATCGCGATCGCCGTCTCGCTACTGACAGCACCGTGTTGCAGCAGTGTTTCAGACGACACCCCGACCCAATCAGTTTTTATCCTGTTGTCATAACAGACGACGGAGCCGATTAAATATGCGGAACTACCCGGAACGTCGGTCAATTTGGCTGTGGTTGCGCCGCCGGTGCACGATTCGGCCAGTGCCAGGGTCAGTCGCCGTTGCCGAAGCTCTTCGCCAACAACCTGCTCGAGCGATTGATCGTCCGTGCCGAAAATATACTCGTCGATATGTTCACGCAGGTCTGTCTCCAAGCCGGCGATCATGACTCTGGCTTCGTCGGCGGAGTCAGCCTTTGCGGTGAGGCGAACGTGAATTTCACCGCTACGGGCCAAGAGCGCAATCGTCGGGTTGGTTTGCGCCAGGATGAACGGACGGATCCGCTCTTCCAATATCGATTCGCCAATGCCAAACGTGCGCAATACTTTGGATACGATGATTCCCTGACCGCCAAAGCGCCCCGTCAGATAAGGCAAAATCGAATTTTCGAACATGTGTTCCAGTTCTGCCGGTGGTCCAGGCAGATGAATGATGGTTTTTTCCTCATGCTCAATAATCACGCCCGGTGCGGTGCCACGATGATTCGTCACCACTATCGCTCCGACTGGCATCATTGCCTGGCGAAGGTTGTTGTCCGGCATGATCAGGCGACGGCGATTGAAAAAATTCCGGATATGCTCGACACTTGGTTCGTGCAGTTGCAATTGCCGTCCCAGCAGTTCGGCGGACACTTCTTTGGTGATATCGCCCTGGGTCGGTCCCAGACCGCCGCTGGTGATCAGCACGTCGGCCCGGTCCAGTGCAATCGAAAATACATTGGCCATACGGCGACGATTGTCACCGACCGTAGTCTGATAGACGGCATCAAAGCCAAGTTCATTCAATTTTCGGGCCAGATAGGGAGCGTTCGTGTTCACGATCTGTCCCAGCAGCAATTCGGTGCCAGTACTGACGATTTCTACGATCATGCTTGTTTCCAGTCCTTTCTGCGGTTGCTAATCGATGACCTCGGCCATCCGGTCATAACAAAAACCTTGCAGGATGCGAACGTTGACAAATGAGCCGACCGCTATCGCGGCAGCATTCTCGATATATACCGTTCCGTCGATATCCGGCGCTTCCCTGCCGGTGCGTCCGTGTGCCAGCGAACTGTCTTCCGCGTCGTGCGCTTCCACGATCGCCTCGTAAGTCTTTCCTTCCGCAGCTTGGTTGATTTCTTCAGAAATCGCCGCCTGAACCGCCATCAGATCGTCGTAACGGTCCTCTTTCACCTCTTCAGGGATTTGATCGGCAAAACCGGCCGCCGCGGTGCCTTCTTCCGGTGAATATACAAAAACCCCCACATGATCCAGACGCTTTTCCTCGACGAATTCGCGCAGTTCTTGATAATGCTCGTCTGATTCGCCTGGCAGGCCAACGATGAACGTGGTCCGGATGGCAACATCAGGGATGGCCGCACGCAAGCTGGCAATCAAATGTTCGATATCCTTGCGCCTGTCCGGTCGACGCATTGCCCGCAGCAGGTCATCGTGCACATGCTGCAGCGGGATGTCGACATATTTGCATATTTTCGGTTCACTGGCCATCAGTTGGATCAGTTCCGACGAAAAATTTTTCGGATAACTGTAGAGAATCCGTAGCCAAAACTTACCTTCGACAGCGCAAAGCGCTCGCAGTAAATCGACCAACCGGGGCCGGCCGTACAGGTCGATGCCATAACTTGTTGTATCCTGGGCGACCAGGTTGATTTCCCTTACCCCTTCCGCGACCAATTGGACTACTTCCTGCCGGATCGATTCGATCGAACGGCTGACCAAAGGTCCGCGAATCTGTGGAATCGCGCAGAACGCACAGCTGTGGTCGCAGCCTTCGGCTATCTTGACATAGGCCAGATGGGCCGGTGTGGACCTTATCCGCGGCATTGCTGCATCAGGCAGGATGGAATTCCCTTCAGCGAATATGCTGCGCGTTCCCTGCAAAGCAGCTTGAATCGCTTCTGGCAGGCGATCCCAGGCGCCGGTTCCGACGATGGCATCAATCTCCGGCAGCTCTTCCAGCAGGTCGCCGCTGTATCGTTGGCCAAGGCAACCCGCCAGAATCAGGACTCGGCAACTGCCGGTCCTTTTATATTCGGCCAGTTGCAATACGGTATCAATCGATTCTCTTTTGGCTGACTCGATAAAACCGCAGGAATTCACAATAAGCACCTCAGCCTGTGCCAGTTCGTCGGTGGCTAGATAGCCGGAAGAGCGCAATGCACCCAGCATCAGCTCCGAGTCCACCAGATTCTTTGAACAACCTAGACTGACTAAACCAATTTTCACGAAATTCTACTCCTTCTGTCCCTCGATGTTGCTACTTTCGTTTATGGGAACGCTTCGGTTTATGGGGCGCGGATGGTTGGGTGGCTGGACTTGGGGTCGACCGTTCAGGGCGCAACAAACATTTAGGACCGAAGCCGATCAGGTCATTGCGGCCGGCCTTTCGCAAAGCCACCGCGACAGCTCGCCGGTTCTTCGGATGACGGAATTGCAGTAGGGCGCGCTGCGCCTGCCGCTGTTCCGGCGTTCTGGCGATGAAGAGCGGTTTGCCTGTCAACGGATGAATCCCGCTATGGTACATCGCCGTCGACAGACTGCCGGGCGTAGGAATGAACTCCTGCACTTGCTCCGGATGATAGCCGATGTCGCGCAGAAACTCAGCCAGCTCGATCGCATCATCGACGGTACTGCCAGGATGGGCGCACATCAGATAAGGAACCAGGTATTGTTCTTTGCCCAGCCGTTCGTTTTCCTGACGAAACGCCGTCAAAAAACGCAGAAAAACATCCTTGCCCGATTTCTGCATCGCTTCGGTCACCGGCCCGGCGACATGCTCCGGCGCAACCTTGAGTTGACCACTGACATGGTGTTCGCATAGTTCGTGCAAGAAGTCGCGGTTTTTGCCGGCCAAAAGATAATCGTAACGGATACCTGAGCGGATAAACACCTTTTTGATTCCGGGCAGTGCCCGCAATTGCCGCAACAAGCCAAGATAGTCAGAATGATCGGCATCCAGTTTTGGACAGGGCTTGGGAAACAGGCACTGACGCTCGCGACAGGCGCCTTCCCGCAGTTGTTTGTCGCAGGCGGGATGACGGAAATTGGCGGTCGGACCGCCGACGTCATGAATATAACCTTTGAATGACGGTAACCTGGTGAAAAGTTGCGCTTCCTGCAAAATCGATTTGTGGCTGCGCTGCTGGATGATCCGTCCCTGATGCGAGCCGATGGCGCAGAACGAGCAGGCGCCGAAACAACCTCGGTGACTTGTGATGCTGAACTGGACCTCTTCGATCGCCGGTACGCCGCCCAGCTCGTCATAACTGGGGTGCCAGGCTCGTTCATACGGCAATGAATATATCCGGTCCATCTCTTTGGTATCCAGTGGAAAGGCGGGGATATTCTGGACCAGAAACCGTTCCCCGTGAGGCTGGACGACAGGACGGCCGCGAATCGGGTCCTGTTCCAGATATTGTGTTTTAAAGGCAGCGGCATAGTCTGTCTTATTGGCGGCTACTTGTTCGTATGAAGCGATTTCCAATGAATCTGCCGGCAAGTCTGCACGGTCGCCGGTCAGCCAGCAGGTTCCGTTTATATCGCGTATTTCTTTGATCGGCTGCCCCTGCTCTAGTTTTTCGGCGACCGCAACGATTTGCCGTTCTCCCATTCCGTAAATCAGCAGGTCTGCTTTGCTGTCGACCAGGATGGAACGACGGACCGCATCCGACCAGTAGTCATAATGGGCAAACCGCCGCAAACTGGCTTCGATGCCGCCGATGATCACCGGCATATCCGGCCAGCATTCGCGGATTCGATTGGCGTAGACTATGGTGGCCCTGTCTGGTCGCAGACCGGCTTTACCACCGGGAGAATAGGCGTCGGTGCTGCGGATTTTCTTGGCCGCCGTAAATTTGTTCAGCATGGAGTCGAGGTTGCCTGCAGAAATCAGCACACCCAACCTCGGCCGGCCCAGTCGTTTAAAATCGGCTGTATTCTGCCAATTCGGCTGCGCGACGATTCCAACACGAAAACCAGCCTTCTCCAGCAAACGAGTGATGATTGCCGGACCAAAGCTGGGATGATCAACGTATGCATCGCCGCTGACAAAAAGGAAATCGAGTTGAGTCCAGCCCCGCTCGGCCATGTCGGCCGGAGAAACAGGCAAAAAGCCTCGTTTTGCTTTCACGTCAAGGCCTGACTGTCGGCGCAGTGAATGTTTTTACCACCACATCGCCGCGCTCGCCGATTTTTCCAACAGATTGGCCGTTGAAGGTCAGCTCCACCGCGCCCGCATTGCCGAAATTGACGACCATTTGACGATCGGCCTGCCAGGTCAACACTTCATCCAGTTTCGGAACGCCTTCGTAAATCGATTTTCCGTCAGCAATCACCGAAGTCCAGCAGCGGTCGCTATAGCGTGCAATCAGGGTAATCGGCCGGTTCACGGCAGGAATTGTCGTTGCTGGGCCCACTGATGGGCCGGTCACAGCCTGTTGCGCGACAGGGGTGGTTGAGGGTCTGGCGGCTGGCGCGCCGGATTTGGACGACGAAGGTTCTGTGGGGGAAGATTTTTGCCATGCATACAAGCCCCAGGCGGAAAGCGCCAAGAGCAGAACGATTACGATGGAACTGATCATTTGCCGCCGCGAACTTTTCTTGCGAGATGACTCGATTTTTGCCGCCACGGTCGGCGGTGCGGCAGCTGCTTCGCTTTGCAGCGCATCATTGTAGAGCTGTACCAGATGCGCGCCGTCCAAGCCGAGATAATTGCCGTAATTACGAATAAATCCTTTTACGTATACGTCGCCAGGCAACGCCGAATAGCGCCCTTCTTCCAGCGCCGCCAGATATGCGGCCCGAATTCCGGTCGTATGTTCGACATCGATGATTTCAAGCCCCTTTTTTTTACGTTCGCTGGCAAGCAAGTTGCCGATCATGTCCATATACTCCCCTACCCCCTTGTGAGACAGTCCAAATGTTTCACAATCTGGTCCGCTGCCACGGACAGGTCCTCGCCGTCCACCACCAGCACGAACTGTTCTGCGGTTGCGGTTTCATATCCGTATAGCGGGTCGTAATATTCTTCTAACAGTGTTTCGGTGACATGCAATAAATTCCCTGCCGCATAATCCGCCAATAATTGCGAGATTCGTTTCTTGCCCAGCTTTTTACCCAACGATGCCATGCTGGCGGCAATTTCCGGGTTGTTGTCGCCCAGACTGTCGGTATATTCTGCGATCAGGCGCTGGGCTCGGGTGTTGCGGCTGGCCCGTATCAAGATCTTACGCGCAGTTTGCATGGAGGAATGCAATGATTCCGGCAGATAAACATTTCCCACCCGCTTGCTTTCACACTCGACGAAAAGACAGGGCTGACTGTTGCATTCGGTTAAAGCCTGCAACAGTTCTGCATCGAAGTTTTGCGCGGTAGCCGGCTTTCCGAGCCCAACGTGGCCGAACGCCGAACCTCGGTGATTGGCCAGTCCTTCGAGGTCGATCACCGGGACCCCCCGTTCCGCCAGCAACTTTAATAAAATTGTCTTGCCAACGCCGGTCGAGCCGCAGAGGACATACAGCTGCGGCTGCAATGAAAACGAGGCCAGAGCGTCCTGCACGTGACGGCGGTACGCTTTGTAGCCTCCTTGTAGCTGCGCGCCACGAACTCCCATCAGTTCGAGCACGGTCAGCAAGGATTTCGATCGCATGCCGCCCCGCCAACAGTAAACGACCAGCGAAGCCGCAGGGTCAGCATTTGTCAGGTCGGTGATGCGTTCGACCATATTGGCGAGTTTGCCGGATACGATTTGCAGCCCTTTGCGTTTGGCCAGTTCAGGCCCGTCCTGTTTGTATAGGGTGCCAACGATTGCCCGTTCATCGTTTTCTAGCAGCGGCACATTCACTGAGCCGGGGATATGACCTTGTTCGTATTCTGCCGGTGAACGGGTATCGATGATTATGGAGCGCGGCAGAGCCAGCGCCTGTTCGATGGTAATAATCTGCATTCTTGTCCCCTATGTCTGTTGAGATGTCGTCTGGTTGGCGGAGTTCTTCTGGAAATAGCGACTGAATACCTGGTCGGAGTTCATGATAACTTCACGGGGTTTGCTGCCGTTGGCTGCGCTGACGATTTGCATTTCCTGCATCATATCGACCAAGCGGGCTGCCCGGGTATAGCCGATGCGGAATTTTCGCTGCAATAGCGAAACTGATGCCTGACCCGTCTCAAGCACTAGACGTACGGATTCTTCCAGCAGTTCGTCCTCAAACCGGGCTGTGGAACTATGGCTTGCCATTTCTTCAAACAACGGCGCTTCCACTTCTTCCACCTTGGCGGTCGATTCCTTGATCGATTTGACCAATGTTTCGATTTCCGCGTCAGCGATATAAGCGCCCTGCAATCGCAGCGGCTTGCTTGCACCGATCGGATAATACAACATATCGCCTTTGCCGAGCAATTTTTCGGCTCCGGCCATATCGAGGATCGTGCGTGAGTCGATTTGAGAGGAAACCGAAAATGAAATGCGTGAGGGGATGTTCGCCTTGATCGTGCCGGTAATGACGTCGACAGAGGGCCGTTGCGTCGCAATGACCAGATGTATGCCCGAAGCCCTGGCCATTTGCGCCAATCGGCAGATCGAATCTTCCACATCGACCGGTGCGACCATCATCAAATCGGCGAGCTCGTCAATAATCACGACAATCAAAGGCAAGCGCTCTTCGGGATTGATTTCATTGTAACGGGTCACATCCCGCGCTCCTGCCGCAGCAAACAGGGCATATCGACGCTCCATCTCCTGCACGGTCCATTTTAGCGCGGAAGCTGCTTTCTTCGGCTCGGTGACCACCGGTGCGACCAAATGCGGAATACCGTTGTAGTTTGACAACTCGACGACTTTCGGGTCAATCAGCAAAAATTTGACGCTATCCGGATGGGCACGAAACAAGATGCTGGAAATCAGGATATTGATACAAATGCTCTTGCCGGAACCGGTAGCGCCAGCCACCAGCAAATGCGGCATTTTTGCCAGATCGGCCATGATTGACTGTCCCCCGATGTCTTTGCCCAGCGCGACAGTCAATAAGGAAGTCGAGGCCTGATATTCAGGCGACTCCAATACTTCACGCAGGGATACGCCAAATACCTCCCGGTTGGGGACTTCGATGCCGATGACGGATTTGCCGGGAATCGGCGCTTCGATCCGGATACTTGGCGCTGCCAGCTTCAGGGCGATATCATCGGACAGGCTGACAATTCGGCTGATTTTGACGCCGGGCGCCGGCTCCAGTTCATAACGCGTAACGGCCGGACCCTGCGTTGCATGCACGACATGAGTCTGGATGCCGAAGCTTTCCAACGTCTGTTCCAGTGTGCGGGCGTTCTCGGTGATTTCCCTGTCCAGTCGATTGTTGCGTCCGGCTGAAGCTTTTTTGAGTATCGATAAAGGGGGGATTTTATATCTGGCAGAGGTCGGTGTAGGAACGGGTTGTAATGCCGCTGTTTCCAGCGGCGCCGGCTCTGCGGGCGGAGTAGGTCGGACTGGCGTTGCAACCGGTTCGGCAGGCGGCGCTTCGATTTGTCGCTCGACTTTACGTTCTGGGCTTTCTGGAGTCGATACGTTTAGTCGCAACGCTTCATCCCGCTCTTGGTCGTAAAACGATGGTCTGAGCGCCGGTTTAAGGCTCTCTTTTACAGGCAGTGGAGTCGATAAGGCAGACAATTTGGCAGAAGGTTTCTCTTCCGCAGGCTTGGCGCTGCGCCGGCCCATCAGATCCGCCGCTTTGGATTTCAGGTTGTCAAAAAAGGCGGATAGGGAAAACCGGGTTGCCATTAATAACGAACAAATAATGCAGGCCACCAGAAAGATGGTGGTGCCATCAGTAGCCAAAAAACGTCGCAACAGGATTACGACAAAACCGCCGACCAGTCCGCCGCCGATCGGCAGACGGTCCGGCAATATTTCCTGGCCTGGCGCGGTATTGAAATGATGATACAGCGACAATGCCGACAGAAAAGTCAACAGATAGCCTAAGAAACGCAGTGAAAAGATGATGTGCGAATGGGCCGTGACATAACGCAGGCCGATGAGAAACAGGATAACCGCAATTCCGGCTGCTCCGACACCGAACCCGTAGCGGGCGGCTTTGGCGACAAAGTAGCCGACCCTGCCCACGCTATAGTCAAGCAGGCCTGCCGCCAAGAGCAGCGCCATAGCTATCACTGCTACGCCGATGATTTCAAATTTCAGTCCGGATGCTGGGGCTTTCCCCTGGTTTTTCGGCAATAAAGCTCACCTCCGTAAAAAGAACCGAGACATTGTCCCGGTTCACACCTCAAGGATGATGGGCATGATCATCGGTCGACGGCGGGTTTTCTCGTATAAAAACTTGCCGAGAATATCGCGGACGCTGTTCTTTATCGTGCCCCAGTCGGTTGTGCCATTTGCTTCGCAGCGATCCAGCGCTTCCTGGATCTTTCGCCGGGCGTCCTCCATCAGCTGTTCTGACTCACGGACGTAAACAAAGCCGCGTGATACGATTTCCGGACCGGAGACGACGCAGCCGCTTTCCTTGTCCATCGCAATCACGGCGATCAGAATACCGTCCTGGGATAGCTGACGTCGGTCACGCATCACTATGTTGCCGATATCTCCCACGCCCAGCCCGTCGACCAGCACGATTCCGGCGTTGACCTTGCCATTTATCGCGCCGGTTTCCGCTGTGAATTCCAGAACGGCACCATTGTCGGCAATAAAGATGTTCGATTTGGGAATGCCGATTTCCTGTGCCAGTTTCGCGTGAACCTTCAACATGCGGAATTCACCGTGAACCGGTATGAAGAACCTGGGCCGCACCAGGTTGAGCATCAGTTTCAGCTCTTCCTGACTGCCATGTCCCGAAACATGGATGCCGGAGGCGGAATCATAAATGACATCGGCCCCCTGTTTGAACAGATAGTCCACCGTACGAGCCACTAATTTCTCGTTGCCCGGAATCGGCGTGGCAGAAATCAAAACGGTGTCGCCAGGCACGATTTCCACTTTACGGTGATCGGACATCGCCATACGGGTAAGCGCCGACATCGGTTCGCCCTGACTGCCGGTGGTAAGGATGACGATCTGGTTCGGCGGATAGTTGTTGATCTCTGAAATATCGATCAACAAACCGTCGGCGACCTTCAGGTAGCCTAAATCTTTGGCAATGCCAACCACATTGATCATGCTGCGACCGACGACCGCAACCTTGCGACCATACTTGTAGGCCGCGTCGATCGCTTGTTGCAACCGGTGCACGTTGGATGAAAAACTGGCGATGATGATGCGGTTTTGGGCTGCCCGGAACCGTTCGTCGAACGCAGCGCCGACCGAACGTTCGCTTTTGGTGAAACCGGGCCGTTCCGCGTTGGTGCTGTCGGAAAGCATCACCAGGACGCCTTCATCCCCCAACTCGGCAAATTTGTTGAATCCGGTGACTTCGCCGTCAACCGGGGTATGGTCGATTTTGTAATCGCCGGTGTGCAGTACGATTCCAACCGGTGTTCTGATGTATATGGCGACAGAATCGGCAATACTGTGGTTAACTCGGATAAAGCCCAGTGTGAATGGGCCGACCTCTATTTCATCCCCCGGTTTGATTGGTTGGAGATCAGCGGTCGAAATGCCCTTTTCTTTGAGTTTTCCCTGCATGATGCCCAGTGCAAGCGGCGTCCCGTAGACAGGGACCTCCAACTCTTTCAGGACATATGGCAAGGCGCCGATGTGGTCTTCGTGGCCGTGGGTAATGAATATCGCCCGGACCTTGTCCCTGTTCTCGATCAGATAACTGAAATCGGGAATCACCAGGTCGATTCCCAACATGTCGTCTTCAGGGAACATCAATCCGGCATCAATGACCACGATATCATCGCCATAACGGAATACCGTCATGTTCTTGCCAATCTCACCCAAACCACCCAGCGGAATGATTTGTAATTTTTCCGTTTGTTTGCTCAAACTTTCACCTCCTGATAATAGAATGCCGCACACTGCATTCAGTATATTATAGCTTAATTTTACGATTCCAACAATCGGTCGCGTTCACCGCACTATCCGGCTTTGCAATATAGGATAGTTTTCGGTGTTGGTCCGGATCCGCTGTCCAATAATCAATCGGTATAATTATAAGGTGACCCCATGCTTGAAAATCGTTATATCTCGAAAGCCCAGTTGTTCGGAGCGCGTTTTTTTGCCGGACGCGACAGCCAATACGAAATCCATCAGCTCGTCGGCCAATGCATCCATATTGCCTTCGGTCAGCAATCGTCCGGCATCGAAATCCAGCCATAACTGTTTACGCTGATACAACTCGCTGTTGGTCGAGATTTTTATTGTCGGCGACATCGTGCCTAACGGGGTTCCGCGACCTGTCGTAAACAAAAGCATCTGACAACCTGCTGCAGTCAGGGCCGTGGCGGCTACGGCGTCGTTGCCCGGTCCGCTCAGCAGGCTGAGTCCTTTGGTTTTGACAATATCCGCATATTGCAACACATCGACGACATTGCTGGTCCCCCCTTTTTGGGTGCAACCGAGCGATTTTTCTTCCAATGTGGAAATGCCGCCTTTTTTGTTGCCGGGCGCCGGATTTTCATAGATGGGTTGATTGTGAGAAATGAAGTATTGCTTAAAGTCATTGATCAGGTGGACGATGTCTTGAAAGATGGATTCATTACTGGCCCGATTCATTAATATCGATTCGGCGCCGAACATTTCCGGCACTTCAGTCAGAACCGTGCTGCCTCCCATGGCAATAATCCGGTCGGAAAATACGCCGACCAACGGATTGCCGGTGATCCCGGAAAAACCGTCGGAACCGCCGCATTTCAAACCGACAACCAGATCTGACGCTGAACAGACGACGCGTTTCGTTTGCGATACCGTATCCGCAAGTTGACAAACCAGACGGACTCCGTCAGCAATTTCATCTTCCACCGCCTGCGCCTCAAGAAAGCTTACCCGCTTCGAATCAACAGGTCCCAATATCTGCTTGAATTCAGCGATATGGTTGTTTTCACAACCCAGTCCGAGGACCAGTACCGCGGCCGCATTGGGATGGTTGACCAGGTTGGCCAGAATTCGCTGCGTGGTTCGGTGATCCTCACCCATTTGTGAACAACCATAGGGATGTTTGACCTCATAAACTCCGTCAATCGCTGCAACGTCTTTCAGCTGTTCGCCAGCCAGGCGGGCAATCAGTTCCGCGTTGCGGCTGACGCAGGTTACGGTGGGAATGATCCAGATCTCGTTGCGTATGCCAACCCTGCCGTCACTGCGGCGATACCCCATGAACGTTTTTGCCGGCAAGGAAGGAAACTCGCGCAACGTTGGACGATATTCGTAACTGAGGAGTTCGCCGAGGCCTGTCGAAAGGTTGTGGGTGTGTACCCAGTCGCCGGCCTTTATTGGCGCTGTCGTAAACCCGATCGGGAACCCGTATTTTATCACCGGCGCTCCTGCCGGAATATCGGCCATGGCAATTTTGTGGCCTTTGTCAATGTCATTATTTGCTTTCATTCTGCCGGTTGGCGTTTCCAGTTCGTCACCGCTGCAAACCGGCGACAGCAAAACTGCCACGTTATCCGTCGGGTGAATCTGAAACAAAGCCATCGTCAAATCACGCTAGCTTCCGCTCAGCTCAACGCCGAAATATCGGCGGGCGTTTTCATAACAGATATCTTGCACCATCTTGCCCAATAGGTCGAGATCGTTAGGGGCCTCCCCCGCTTCCACCCATTCGCCGATCATGTTGCAGAGTATCCGTCGGAAATAGTCATGCCGGGTATAAGACAAAAAACTGCGCGAATCGGTCAGCATGCCGATGAACCGGCTGAGCAGGCCGACATTGGCCAAAGCGGTCATCTGTCGGATCATACCGTCTTTTTGGTCGTTGTACCACCAACCCGACCCAAACTGGATTTTTCCGACCACTCCGCCTTCCTGGAAACAACCGGCCAACGAGGCAAGCATTTCATTGTCGCGAGGGTTCAGGCAGTACAAAACCGTTTTGGGCAGTTCCGACGAGCTGTCCAACGCGTCCAGGAAACGGGCCAATGCGACCCCGTAGGTATAATCGGCAATTGCGTCAAAGCCGGTGTCCGGTCCCAATTCTTGCAACATGCGGCTGCGGCTGTTGCGAATCACGCCGACGTGCAGCTGCATGACCCAGCCCAAACGGGCATACTGGCGACCCAGGAACAGCAAGATGAAGGTCTTGAATTTTTGGTTTTCAGATTCATCTGTCGCTTTACCATCAAGGGCTTTCCGCAGGATTGCATCGACTTCGTCCGCAGTTGCATCGGCAAACACGACAGGGTCCAGTGCATGGTCGGATACGCGGCAACCGACCTGATGGAAGAACTCCAAACGTTGTTGCAGCGCTGACAACAAATGATCGAGCGACTGGATTTTCAATCCGGCCGCCTGGCCCAACTTGCCGATATATTCGACGAATCCGGCCTTATCGATATTAAAGCTCTTGTCCGGTCGAAATGCCGGCAACACTTTCACAGGGAAGGTTCCTTCCCGGGCAATCTGGAGGTGGTGTTCCAGTGAATCCGCCGGATCGTCGGTTGTACAAAGCGCAGTGACATTGGACCGAACGATCAGACTACGGGCTGTAAATTCATCTGTTTGCAGCAATTCGTTCGCCGTGTTCCAGATTTGTTCGGCGGTAGCCGGAGATAATAGCAGATCGATGCCGAAAAAGGATTTCAATTCCTGATGCGCCCAGTGATAAAGCGGATTGCCGATGCATTGGGGAATGGTTTCCGCCCACTTGAAGAATTTTTCCTTATCCGGCGCATCGCCGGTTATATAGCGTTCTTCCACGCCGCAGGCCCGCATGGCCCGCCATTTGTAATGGTCGCCGCCGAGCCAGATTTCGGTGATGTTGCGATATTTCTTATTGCCGGCAATTTCGGCAGGGTTCAGATGGCAATGGAAATCAAAAATAGGCATTGCTTTGGCGTAATTCTGATATAGTGCTTCGGCAGTGGGATTCAACAGCAGAAAATGATCATCAAGAAATTGTTTCATGGTTTGCCTCCTGCACAACAATATTTATATTTTTTCTTTCAACAAACGGACATGTTTGCCGATATGAGCCGTCAGAACATTGGCATATTCCTGTTCATGCCGATTCCACAATTGGTAGAGCCGGTCCCGGAACAGGCGATTTCCGGCGGCATCCTTGTCCGTCAGGATGTAGCCATAGGTGATGTGCAATAGTTGGCGGGCGTCCGGTTCGTTGAGCAGCCGCTCCAGCTCATTGTCCGGCAGGCTGTTGACGTCCGGGACTTTGCTCAGATCGGTTGTGACATGATAGAACTTTGTTGCATCATTGAAACGAGCCAGGGCGAAACGACACAATTCGCGGAAGAAACCCGGCTCTTTGCGGCAGATGACCCTGAGTGCCTCAAGCCAATTGGTGCCGGCGGTCTTGACATGAACCCGGCCTTTGGTATATTGCCCGATGATTGGAAAAACGCTGAACTTATCGCTGCCTGAATGGATGCTGAGGCGATAGCCGAAGTGATCGGCAATCGCGGCATGGATGGCAAACTCGGCTTCGAATCTGGCCAGGTCGCCAATGTAGTCGATCGCTTTCTGGAATTCGCCGCAGAAACGCGGCGCCAGACTGCAAAGAACGATCCCCGCCTTTTGCATTTCCGCCGCCATGAAATAATGGGCGGCCGGAGTGGTCGGGGTAGCCGTTTCATCGATGGAGAGCTCAAAGTCGACCGGTTGTTGCTGAGGCTTGATGTATTTGGCGTCAATGTCACGGATGAAAGCCAGGGTTTCGCCATAGGTTAGAAGGATTTCCTGCAGTTCCTCCGCAGTGAAATGCACCGAAGAGGCACCGACACGAAACGTCTGATTCAAATAGGCGGTTTCCATGGTGGCGCGAAAACCAGCCGGTAGTGCCTGGTAACGTGAGCAACGTTCCGCATTGCTCAGACTGGCGACACTGCCGTCGATCTTTTCCGAGCAATCCAGGGTGATCATCGAGAAACCCAATTCAAGCGCCAATTGTATATCTTCGGGACGTTTCAGATGATCGCCGTCTGCGCCGAACCCTTCGTGAAACCCCTCCTGCAAAACGGCCCAGGAAGCCGCATCCAGAACATCCGCATAAGTCCGTTCGGTCAGAGTCAGTTCGCGGATGGACTGTTGGGCCAAGACCGGACGAATCCCCGATCCGGCCAGGCAACGTAGATGTCCTGGTGACGCCAGGCCCAACCGGTCGCCCAACCCGAGGCTGAAACTGTTGCGACCGAATGCGACCGGTTTCATAAACGACAGGTGTTGTCGAAGCAAGCAGGCATTTTCTGCTGACAATGACGCGATTTTGACTGCCTTTCCCGCCACGTCCCCTGTTTCCTCTGCCTGCAAAGTCGAAAACAGTTTCGAGTCAGATTGCGCAACCGCAAGTAGTTTTTTCTCTCCCTTGACCCGGGCCAAAAAAACGACACAATGATCCACCGCATGCAAGGATGACGGATAGAACGTTTCTCCCTCTCCCGCATCGTCACGACAAAGACCGCTCTTTGTTTCTGCTAAGTCAAATTCGTTCTCAATCAATTTGGTGACGACGGTCTGCCAATTTACTTTCATCATTACCCTCCAGCTCTTGTTTTCGCCGATGACGAAGCTCATGAGGTTAATTATTCTCTATAAAAAAAAGATTCCCTTCGAATTATCCGACGAATAGAAAATTTCTTTGATTCTCAGACGATGTGTGCTGAAAATGTAGGTTACAGACAATCCGATGACGAGTTAGAACTGTTATGAACATTTGTTCTTTTTGGTACCGAGATATGGCGAGAAAATATATTCTCCGCTGTCAATTTACGGAAAGAATGAAATAATAATCCCGGCAAATCCTTACCCATCAAGGATTTGCCGGGAACAAAACAAATGTTTCTTATTATTACTTCCGTTTCTGTTGCATGCCGAGGAATACTTTTTCCGGTGTGACCGGCAGATCGGTTACCTGGACTCCCACCGCGTTGTAAATTGCTGCGACGATGGCCGGGGCTGGCGTGTTGATAACCACTTCGCCGACCGATTTTGCCCCGAACGGGCCCGTCGGTTCATAGCTCTCTTCAAATGCGACCCTGATGGTGCCGATGTCGCCGCGACCAGGAATCTTGTAGGTCATGAACGAGTTGGACTGCAGATTGCCTTTTTTGTCATACAGAACGTCTTCGAACAGCGCCATGCCGATCCCCTGAACGATGCCGCCTTCGGTCTGCACCCTGGCCAATGCCGGATTGATGACGGTGCCGCAATCGACGACCGCAACGAAATCGAGCAAGGTAACCTTGCCGGTTTCCTTATCGACTTCGACTTCAGCAAAACCAGCGACGAACGGTGGCGGAGAAACCGGACTGCCAAACGTTGCGTAAGCCGAAAGTTGGCGATGATCCGGACCGACCACGGCAGCGGCAGCGATGTTGGCGATGCTTACCGTCTTGCCCGAAGACGGGTCGAAGCATTGATCACCGACAAGTTCCAATTGAGCAGCGGGTGTTTGTAGCACATTGGCAGCTTGTTCAAGAATCTTGTCGCGCAATTCTTCTGCGGCCTTCTTCAGCGCCATGCCTGTGACATAGGTAGTACTGGAGGCGTAGGAGCCGGGGTCAAACGGTGACACATCGGTATCAGCGGCATGAATGATGAACTGCCCCATTTCCGCATTCAGCACTTCCGCCGCCATTTGCAACAAAATCGTGTCACTGCCTGTTCCCATATCTGTCGACCCGACAAGAACCGTATAAAAGCCATCATCGTTCAGCCGGATTTCCGCCGAGGCGGTATCGATATTGGCAATTCCCGATCCCTGCATGGTCACGGCCATTCCGACCGCACGCACCTTGCTGCCCAGTTCTGTCCGGGGGAATTTCTCATCCCAACCGATCATGGCCTTACCGGTTTCTATGCAGCGATGCAGGGCGGAGCTGCCTAGCTTCTTGCCTTTGTAATAAAGCGCGGTTTCTGTTTCACGGATCAGGTTCTTCAGCCGGAGTTCAGTCGGGTCGATTCCCAGTTCCGCCGCCAGTTTGTTGACCGTCGACTCCTGGACGAAGGTTCCTTGGGTCGCGCCATAACCACGCAAGGCACCTCCCGGCAATTTGTTGGTGTACACGGCATGGCCCTGATAGCGGATCGCATGGGTTTTGTTATACAATGGCATCGTTTTGTCGCCGATTACTGCGAAAACGGTGGGCGCATGCTCACCGTAAGCACCGGTGTCGGATAACCCGACGATATCGATGGCCCGGATGATCCCGTCACTGGTGGCGCCCATACGCACCTTGAATTCGGTGGCATGACGACTGTTCGATGCGATGAAGGTCTCCTTGCGCTCATAGACGATTTTTGCCGGCTTGCCTGTTCTCAATGTCACGATGGCTGGATATACCTCGCAGACACCGGACTGTTTGGCGCCAAAACCGCCGCCGATTCTCGGCTTGATGACACGGATGCGAGTGGCAGGTATTTGCAAGGCACGAGCCAATTGGCGACGAACATGGAACGGAATCTGGGTCGAACTGATTACGACCAGCCTGCCGGCCTGGTCCAGATAACTGAAACTTCGGAAGGTTTCCATCATGGCCTGGGCCTGTGCCTGGGTTCGGTAGCTTTCTTCGACGACAACGTCGCACTGGGCCAGTTCCGCTTCCAGATCTCCGATCACTACCGTGTGGCTGGCAGCGATATTGCGTTTTTGATCCAGACCGATCGGGAAATTGCAGTGCAAATCACTTTCCGGGTGCACGACAGAGGCATGATCGATTGCCGAAGCCAGCTCCAACACCGGTTCAAACACTTCATAATCGACCTTGATCAAATCTAGTGCGGCGAGAGCTGTTTTTTCGTCGATCGCGGCGACGATCGCCACTTCATCTCCCACGTAGCGCACGATTGGATCGAGGATCAGGCGGTCATATGGCGACGGCTCGGGAAACGACTGACCGGCCTTAGTGAAACGGACCTGGGGAACATCCTTGTGTGTCAGGATGCACTCGACGCCGGCTAATTGCATTGCCGCTTCCACTTCAATCGATTTTATCCGGGCGAAGGCGTGCGGACTACGCAACAGTTTGACAACCAAAGTGCCCGGCACGGTCAGGTCTTCCGTGTAGAGCGGTTTGCCGGTGGCGATTGCCAGCCCGTCGATCTTACTGACGCTTTTGCCGACCCATTTCATCACGCCTCACCTCCCAAGTAGGTCTTGATTGCGCGCATCTGCCCCATATAGCCGGTACAACGGCAGAGATTCCCGGCTAGATAATGCTGGATTTGCGCGTCACTGGGATGCTTCAGTTCCTGTTTCATCGCGATGACCGTCATGATAAAGCCTGGACTGCAAAAACCGCACTGTTCCGCTCCCTCGGCTGCTAATATCCGGGCGAACCTTTCTGCTTCAGGTTGAATTCCCTCAATCGTGGTGATTGATTTTCCCTCGGTGCGAAATGCCGGCATGGTGCAGGAGAGAACAGGACTACCATCAACCCAGACGCTGCACAGGCCGCAACAGGAAGTGTCACAGCCTTTGCGAATGCTGAGAAAACCCAGACGACGAAGAGCCTCTGCCAACATTTCATCAGGCGCGGCGTCCAGTGCATAACTTTTTTGATTGATCTTCAATTCCAGTTTCATGCCAATACCTCCTCGATTGCCCGCTTCACCAACACTTGGCACATCGCCTGACGATATTCGGCAGAGGCCTTGTTATTACCGCCAAAGGACAACTCCGCGGCAGCCGCAGCAGCAGCCGCAACAGTGTCGACCGTGCCGTTCGTCGAATTTGCGAGCAGTTTTCCGGCCTGTACGGCGATTTCCGCGCGAGCCGGACGCGCTCCGACAATGACTTTCCAATCAGAACCATGTCTTGACACCGCTGCATTGAGCAACGGAAAGTCGGCCCCGGCGTTTCTCAAATTCTGATAGGAAACACGCCGCTCATCTTTTGTTATGATAATGCGGGTCAATACGTCACGCGCAATCGGTTTGCGCAGAAAATCCTCCACCGACATCCTGCCGCCGAAAAGCAGCTCCACTTGACTTTCCAGCGCCAATAAGGCCGGCAGGATATCGGAAAAACCGTATTTTGCGTATACAGAAGCGCCGATGGTTGCGCTGCTGCGAAATTGGACGCCGAGAATATGGGAAACGGCTTTGGGCAAGACCCCATCAAACCATTGGTTCAAGGCTGGATAAAGCTCAATGTCGCGAAGTGTCACCATTGCTCCGAGTTCAATCTGTTGCTCCGTTTCAGTAATCATATCCAGCGCACAACGGGATAAATCCAGCGCAACGGAGATTTTTCGATTGCTCAGTTTGAGAAAACCGCAACCGCCCAAAATCGTTGCGTCGGGATGC
Organism: uncultured Veillonellaceae bacterium; assembly: GCA_964579955.1. GTDB lineage: Bacteria > Bacillota > Negativicutes > UBA1444 > UBA1444 > UBA1444. The sequence continues at coordinate 44,806 of CAZOJA010000001.1, forward strand.
TTGGCAAGCATTTGTTTGACTTCGGAAAGAGTCTGGGGCTGATACAACGTTTCTATAGTAAACATTTTGCCCTCCTAGCAGATTTTTTCATCATCTTCTTGTCTTGAAGCCGGTGCATCTCTGTTGCCATTATATCAAATCGGTGTCCTCGTCTGAACAGTTTTCTGGGGATTGGATTCGATCCAGGGCGCAGATGACGAGGTTCGCGTCAGATGATATACTTTACATTATGAATATTGAAGGATTGGCTATTTATTCCCTGGCAAACGAATTGAATAACGAATTGTCCGGCGGACGGATCCTGCGCATCACTCAACCCACCCGGTACCTGTTTTTACTCCGTGTTCGCCTGACGCAACAGGAAATTCATCTTGCGATCTCTATCGATCCGACTGATCCACGGGTTCACTTTACGCGTGAAATCAGGGAAAACCCGCTGGAACCGAGCTCGCTGTGCATGCTGCTGCGAAAACAGCTTACAGATGGCCGCATTGCGGCGGTCACGCAACAAGACGGATTGGATCGGGTCTTACACATCCAGGTCGATATGCGTGAAGGACAGGGACGAATAGAAACCAAAACCCTCACGATTGAGCTTGCCGGTAAAAACAGCAATCTCATCTTGAGTCACGACGGATTGATCGTCGATGCGGCGCGCCGTGTCGGATTCAACAGCAGCCGGGTTCGTCAGATCGTTCCGGGAATTCCTTATTTGCCACCGCCGCAACGCAACCGGCATAATCCGTTACAGGAAAAGCCGGAGACTCTGATTGACGCCATCGCAGCGCAGGTTGATTTGACATTGGACAAAGCGTTGATGTCATCTCTTGATGGTATCGGACCGTTAGGGTTGGCGGAGTGGCTATATCGGGCCGAGCTTGACGCGAAAACGAAAGTCGCGACACTTGCACCGGCAGACTTTTCGCGCCTGATTGCGACATTATCCCGGCTTGTGTCGCCGATGGGACAGATTCCTTGCGCTGGGTTTGTCGCGATGGACAATAGCGGTCGTTTGCTTGCCGTAGCAAATTTTGAACCGCTGCACTTGGCGGCCAGTCGTCTCGAACGATTTCCTTCGCTGAACCAGGCTATCGAGTACGCGGCTTCGTTGTCGGCTGCGCCTAAAACAAACCTGCATCAGGAAACGGCAAAGAAAGTCCGCACTGAACTGGAAAAACTCGAACGCAAACTCCTGTTGCTCGCCACGGAATTGGACGATTCACAAAAAGCGGCGGATTTTCGTCAACAGGCAGACGACCTGATGACCAACCTGCATATGTTGCAACCGGGCTTAACCACAATCCGGTTAACCTCAGCACTGGATGACGCTGAACTGAACATCGCGCTGGACCCTTCTCTGACGCCGATGCAAAACATCCAACGCTACTACAAAAAATATGCCCGGGCCAAACGGGCCCAGGAACTGATTCAAGTGCAAATCGAACAATGCCGACAGGATATCGCTTACCTGGAGGGGATTGCGCTGTCTTTGGCCGAAGTGATCAGCCAGCAGGAAGTGCAGGAGATTATACAGGAACTGAGAGAAACCGGGTTTTTGTCTGCTTCGGCCCGGGCAAAGCACCACGCCAGACCGTCGGAACCCCGTAAAATTCTGTTGGATTCAGGTGCGGTGATTCTGGTCGGTCGCAATAACCGGCAAAACGACCTGGTCACCTTCAAACACGCCCAGCCGCGCGATTTATGGTTTCATACCAAAGAGATCCCCGGATCGCATGTTGTTCTCCGCGACAATACTGGTTCGCCGCAGGCTGCAGACATTGAAAAGGCGGCATTGCTTGCCGCCTGGTTTTCCAAGGCCCGCCATTCGGCCAATATTCCGGTGGATTACACTGAACGCCGCTATGTAAAAAAACCGTCCGGCGCCAAACCCGGTTTTGTCATCTATGAAAAGCAGAAGACGTTGCGGATCACACCGGAAGAACCGGCTGTTGCCGAGTTGCTGCAAGAAAGAGCAAAGCTCAAGCCTTCAGTTCTTCGATGACCACCCGATCCTCTCCGTCAGTTTCACCCAGTTGCACGCTGACGTTTTCCCGATGTGATGTCGGTACGTTTTTCCCCACATAATCAGCCCGTATCGGCAATTCGCGATGTCCCCGGTCAATCAGGACGGCCAGCTGAATCGACTGTGGCCGGCCGATATCCATGATTGCGTCCAACGCCGCCCGGATGGTGCGGCCTGTGTACAACACATCATCGACCAGGATTATGGTTTTGCCGTTGATGTTGCCAGGCAACTTGGTTTCTCTGACGACCGGCTGGTAATCCAACCGGGACAAATCATCCCGATACAGGGTGATATCCAGGACCCCAAATGAAATCGGCGTTGCTTCGATCCGACGGATTTCAGCTGCCAGTCGTTCCGCCAACGGCACGCCGCGGGTGCGGATGCCTACCAGCACCAGATCGGCGCCGCCTTTGTTTTTTTCCACGATCTCATGCGCAACCCGGATCAGCGACCGGCGAATCGCATCCCCATCCATCAATATCGCTTTTTCTACCCATTTCGACATCGTTTGCTACCTCCTCCGTCGTTACATCAACGGATTTTTTTCAGGGAACCGATCAGTTGTTGCATGTCCTGAGGCATCGTCGCGGAAAAACTCATGGACTGACCTGTGCGCGGATGCTTGAAATGAATTTCTGCCGAGTGCAGCGCTTGTCCTTTGATGCACTGCTCATGTTTCGCAGCACCGTATTTGGGGTCGCCGACAAGCGGATGCCCGATGGAGGCCATATGGACGCGGATCTGGTGCGTACGCCCGGTTTCCAGCCGGCAGGAAACGACGGTGTGCCGGGTCAGTCTTTCGATTACCTGAAAATGCGTGATTGCCGCTTTACCATGCTGTCGCACGACAGCCATTTTTTTTCGGTCCTGGGGATGCCGACCGATAGCTGCTTCGATCCGTCCGGAATCCAACGCCATGGTTCCCTGCACGACTGCCAGATAGATCCTGCCGGCCGAATGGCTGCGGATTTGTTCGGCCAGCGACAGATGGGCCAGATCGGTCTTGGCTACAAGCATAAGGCCGGAAGTGTCCTTGTCCAGTCGATGAACGATGCCGGGGCGGACCACGCCGTTAATCCCTGATAGATCCGTACAGTGCGCCATCAGGGCATTAACCAGTGTTCCCTGCTGATTTCCCGCGGCCGGGTGAACGACCATGCCGCGTCGCTTGTTGATCACCAACAAATCATCATCTTCAAACACGATATCGAGCGGAATCGCTTCAGCGACGACGTGCGTCGTCTGCGGCGGCGGCAAGCAAATGGAGACGATGTCGCCAACCTTTAATTTGTAGCCGGATTTATTCGGTATGCGTCCGTTTACCTCGATATTGCCATCCATGATCAGTTGTTGTATGCGGGAACGGTTCAGCTCCGGCAGTAGACCGGTCAGATACACGTCCAGCCGCTGTCCTTCCGCATCGGTGTTAGTCCGAAAACAGTTAACGACGCTGTTCATTTTTCGTCGCCTGTTACAACCGGCTCCGGTTCGTCAGGAGTCAACAGCAGAAAATAGGCCAGGCAGGCCACGCCGCAAACGATGCAAATGTCGGCCACGTTGAAGATCGGCCAGATACGGAAGTCGAAAAAGTCAATCACGTAGCCGATGCGAACCCGATCGATCAGATTGCCGACCGCTCCGCCCACCAGTAAGCCAGTCCCCACCTTGACCAAGCGATGGTTCGGCAAGCGAGGGTAAAGATACCCCACTCCCGCCAGTAAAACAATGGCAACCGCAATGAAAAACCAGGTTTTGTTTTCCAATATGCCGAATGCCGCTCCGGGATTCAGGATATACGTAATATGGAAAATATCCGCGATGACCGGCCAGGACTCCCCATAGGCCATGCGGGACTGTATCCAGTATTTCGTTGCCTGATCCACTGCGATAATCAAGATGGACAATCCAATCAACGCCACAGGCATTCTCTCAGACGAGTCCGGTTTCCGCCATGACGGCGCTGCAACGGTTGCACAGTCCAGGTTCTCCTGGAGCCGGCGAGTTCAGTTCGGCATGAATCCAGCATCTCTCGCATTTTTCAGCTGCCGCGGCAATAACCTGAACTGCCAAGGACAAGGATTCAGCGCGGAAAGCGGTTGTCGGCGCAGAATCGATTTGTTCGAACAACCTGACTGACGATACAATGAAATAGTTTGCCAGTTCTGTTTGTACCGAACCCAACAGTTCCAGCACCTCGCCTGTGGCATAAATCGCCAGGTCCGCATCGAGCGAGTTGCCGATTTCTTTGTTTCGGCGAGAGATCTCGAGCGCTTTGGTCACTTCGCCGCGGATTTCCAATAGCTTGTCCCATTTCGTTTCCAGGTCCGCATTCAGATATTGCGATTTGACGAGCGGCCAGGCCGACAGTTGTACGCTGAAAGGGAGACCGGCTCGTTTCGGCATGTGCTGCCAGACTTCCTCCGACGAGAACGTCAAAACTGGCGATACCATAACAACGAGTGATTCTAGCAATTCATACAGCACGGTTTGTGCACTGCGGCGGGCCGGAGAAGCCGGTGCCGAGGCATACAGCCGGTCCTTCAATATATCAAAGTAAATGGCGCTTAAATCGACAGTGCAGAAATTGTGGATCGTATGATAAAGGGAATGGAACTGGTACTCCTCATATGCTTTTGTTACCTTCTCTCGTACCTGTTCCAGTCGTAACAACGCCCATTGATCGATTTCCTGCAAATCGGCGTATGCGACGCAATCCCGGTTGGGATCGAAGTCATACAGGTTGCCCAGCATGTAGCGGAAAGTGTTGCGGATCTTGCGATAGACTTCGGACAATTGCTTGAGGATTTCATTGGAGATACGGATGTCGGTCTGATAATCGGCGGAGGCAACCCACAGGCGCAAAACGTCGGCGCCGTATTGTTTGATGACTTCCTGCGGATAGATGACGTTGCCGACCGATTTTGACATTTTGCGCCCTTCCCCGTCGACGACAAAGCCGTGGGTCAGGACCGCCTTGTAGGGAGCTACGCCGCGGGTGGCCACCGAGGTCAGCAGTGAGGAATGGAACCATCCGCGATGTTGGTCACTGCCTTCCAGATACATATCGGCCGGCCACTGCAACTCCGGACGCTGGGTCAACACGGCCGCATGACTGGAGCCGCTGTCGAACCAGACATCCATCGTGTCGGTTTCCTTCCGAAACTTATCTTTGCCGCAGTGCGGGCAGACGAATCCGGCAGGCAGGATTTCGGCCGCGCTTTTTGCCCACCAGGCATTCGAACCTTCGGCGGTAAACAGTTCACTGACCGCTTTCACCGTTACATCGTTGATGAAATGTTCGCCGCAGGCTTCACAATAGAAAATCGGAATCGGCACGCCCCAGACGCGTTGTCGGGAAATGCACCAGTCCTTGCGGTCGGCGATCATGTTGTGGATTCGTTCTTCACCCCAGCCAGGAATCCATTCTACATCGCTGATTGCTTGCAGTGCATTGGCCCGGAATCCGTCGATCGAAGCAAACCACTGTTCGGTCGAACGGAAGATGATCGGGCTTTTGCAGCGCCAGCAATGAGGATATTGGTGACGGATCGTGCCTTTGCCAAGCAAAGCGCCGATCGCTGCCAGATCCTTGAGTACAGGGATATTGGCGTCTTCGACCGTCATGCCCTGGTATTTGCCGCCCTCGGCCGTAAACTTGCCGGCATGATCGACCGGGTTGATAATCGGCAGTCCGTATTTCATGCCGGTCTCGAAGTCGTCCTGACCATGTCCCGGTGCTGTATGAACACAACCGGTACCTGCCTCCAACGTGACATAGTCGGCCAAAACAACCGGAGACAGCCGATCAAGCAATGGATGACGGAACTTTACACCATCCGCGTCAGTCCCCTTGAACGTTTTCAACACTTTGAGTTCAGGCAAGTTGGCGGCCTTTTGAACGCTTTCCATCATACCGGTGGCCATCAGGTAGGTTTCGTCGCCGTTGGCGACCCAGGCGTATTCGAATTCCGGATGTACCGCGATGGCTACGTTGGCTGGGATCGTCCAGGGCGTGGTCGTCCAGATCACGCCAAAAACCTTGTCTGTATCGACGCCTGCCGGCAACAGCCCTTTATCGTCAACCAACGGGAATTTCACGTAAATTGCAGTGGACTTCTTTTCCGCATATTCGATTTCGGCTTCGGCCAGGGCGGTTTCACAACTGGGGCACCAGTAGACGGACTTTAGGCCTTTGTAGATGAAACCCTGCTTCGCCATTTCGCCGAACACTTCGATCTGTTTGCCTTCATAGGCCGCATTTAGCGTGATGTAAGGATTGTCCCAGTCACCGGCCACGCCGAGTCGCTTGAAATCCTCCCGTTGCAGGTCGAGGCAGCTCAGTGCGTATTGTCGGCATTCGCGCCGCAGATCGAGCGGATTCAGTTCATGCCGGTTCAGGCCGAGGATCTTGATCGCCGCATGTTCAATCGGCAGTCCGTGCGTATCCCAGCCCGGCACATACGGCGCATCGAAACCGCATAGTGATTTGTATTTTACAATGACATCCTTTAGGATCTTGTTCAGTGCGGTACCGATATGGATGTTGCCGTTAGCGTAAGGCGGGCCGTCATGCAGCACAAATTTTGTGCGGCCGGCGGATGCAGCCTGCTTCTTTTCATAAACTTGTTCTTCTTTCCAGTATTGCAGCATCTGTGGTTCGCGTTCCGGTAGATTGGCCCGCATGGGGAATTCTGTCTGCGGCAGGTTTAGCGTTTTTGAATAATCCAAAGTTACACCTCCAAATAGTTAAGTCCTCACATCCCGCAAGGGACGAGAGGACAATTTCCCGTGGTACCACCCTAATGACCCTAGCGGGCCACTTGCAACGCGATAACGTGCGTCAGACGGTGGAGCCTACTGCCAGTTCGGTCCACAGTTCCGGAGTGATTTTCGCCACAGTTGGTCCACCGGGCTTCCACCTTCCCCGGTTCGCTGTCAACCATGCCTTCGGGCGACCGTCTCCATCATGACTTGTGCCAAAATATAAAGCCTTTTACCGATTAATTATACAGGAATCATCTGTTATACGTCAATTGCCAGAATGCGCTCCCTTTGCGAAACGTCTGGCCGGGATCGCCTGTTCACAGGGAACGCCGGTCTGGCATTTGCCACAGCCATAACGCGGACTGAAGCGTTGCTTCATGGTTTCGAGATAGGCATCGCAGAGAGCGTGATCTTTGCCGTCTTCGTTGATGGCGCCTGGAGGACAACGACGGATGCAGGCACCACAATGGTTGCAGTTCTCGTCAAAAGCCGAATAATATCGCCCACTGGCCGGTAGTCGCCGATTTGTGATTACACTGCCCAGTCTCCCTGCCGAACCCGATTTGGTAATCAATGAACGGTTCAGGCTAATCGTTCCCAGGCCGGCGATAAATGCGACGTGACGCTCGGACCAGTTGCTGCGTCGATGGATTATGTTGAACCGCGGATCGATGGTGGGAAATATGGCCTGGTGTTCTTGTTGCTGAAGCAATGAGACCAGGAATCTACCGAACTCCACGACAAATGCCTGGCCTTCGATTCTGCCGTAGAGCCATTCCAAGGACGGTTCGCCTGCGGTTCGGTTGGAAGTGCGAACCCGCGAACTGAACGGCAGAAAAAACGAAATGACGGTTTGCGCCCCAGGCAGCCATTCTGAAGGTGTCAGATGCTGCGGACCAACTGCCGACTGCAGTTTCAGTTGACAAAACAAATCGTCATTTGCGTCGGCAAAGCCGACCAGCGGGGAATCAAACAACCGGTATTCATCCTCGGTTTTGACTTTGTTCAATGAACTGGAGTTTGTAAAGGCGCTGAGTACCGCAACGAGATCCTCAACCTGCATGCCGTATCGTCCCCCGATTCTATTTTTTCGGGATTTCCCCCTTCATTTTATGTTATTGGCCAATCTTGGTCAAACATTCCGGGCATCTTTTATCCATTTGCAAAGAAGTGACAAAGTATTAAAAATATAGTACAAATATACTAAATAAAAATATTTTACATTTATCTATTGACATTCAAATTTCACTATCCGATAATGTATACAAAATCCTTGACAATTTAATTTTGTGAAACGTGATGACTAGGAGCGGTTTGTTTCATTGCAGCTTCAGAGAGCCGGTGGTCGGTGTGAACCGGTGCGCAGAATTGAACCTGTCGCCTACGAACCTTCCGTCTGAACGCCTTACGGTCATTAGGACGGGACGGACTGACCCTCGTTAATGGGTTGCCGTATATTTCGGCTTGAGTAAAACAAAGGGTGGTACCGCGAAACAATTCGCCCCTGATATCGCATAGCGCTGTGCGATATCAGGGGTTTTTTATATTGTCAAGCAATCTGAACAATCATGGAATGAAGGAGGCGTTCGTAGTGAAACAGTTTTTGTCGGTAGTTTTAAGGAAGCAGTCAGATGATCTTGTTCGCTTGACTGGTCTATGTTACCGAAGGGGCGTTCCCATCGAGTGCCTCTCTTATGTAGCAGAACCGGAAAACGGCACCGTGCGTGTGATGGCCGTTCTTGATTGCGGGAAACCGACGGCCGAGCAATTACGTCGTCAGGTCGCCAATCTGGTCAATGTCGTCGGTGCTTCCCTGTCCGATAGCGCCGCAAGTCCGCAGTAAGCCCGTCGAATTCGTCAAAGCAATAGTAAGCAGCAAATTTGGAACAAATATTGGAGGTACTCATTATGAAGAAATTATATTATGACCAGGACGCCAATTGGGATCTCATGCTGGACCGCAAGGTCGCCGTCA
>CAZOJA010000002.1:0-50622 GCA_964579955.1 uncultured Veillonellaceae bacterium
CATCGACTCCCTGATTAAAAGTCAGGTGCTCTACCGACTGAGCTAGTGGGTCATAGGTCACAGTTTTGAATTATAAACCCAGTTGCAGCGATTGTCAAGGCTGTTAAAACATCGGCTCCAATACAATCGTCTGCTCACGGTCCGGACCGACCGATACGATTCCCAATCTAGCGCCGACGCATTCACTTAGACGCTCGACATAACGCCGGGCATTGAGCGGCAAATCTTCGTACTGCCGTATGGCCGAAGTGTCGGTCTGCCAACCGGGCATCTCTTCGTACACCGGCTCCACTTGCCCCAGGACTTTCAGGCTTGCCGGGTATTCATGCAACGGCTTGCCTTGATAAAGATAGCCTGTACAGATTTTGAGGCTGGCTAATGTATCCAGAATATCGAGTCGGGTAATTGCCAAACAGTCAATTTGACTCAGCATGCAGGCATATTTCACGACAACGGTATCCAGCCACCCAGTCCGCCGTGGTCTACCGGTTGTCGTGCCAAATTCACGACCGCGCTGTCGAATCATTTCACCGGTTTCTTCATGTAGCTCCGTCACGAACGGCCCTTCACCGACCCTAGTCGTATAAGCCTTGACAACGCCGATAACCTTGTCGATGGCCTTGGGTCCTACTCCGGCCCCGACACAGACGCCACCGGCGATCGGGTGTGATGATGTCACATAGGGGTAGGTGCCAAAATCCAGGTCAAGCATGGTGGCTTGCGCGCCTTCGTAAAGAATTCGGTCTCCATTTTTAATTGCGTCATGCAACGTAAAAATAGTGTCTGCAACATAGGGGCGCAGTTCATCGGCGTAGCCGAGATACTCCGCCAGCACCGCATCGTAATCCATTGGCTGTTTGCCGTAAATTTTCGTAAGCAACTCATTTTTCGCTGCTAAATTGACTTTGAGCCGCTCGGCGAACTCCTCCCGATCCATCAAATCAACAACCCTGATGCCGACCCGGGCGTTTTTGTCGACGTAACAGGGGCCAATGCCGCGTTTCGTGGTACCGATCTTGTTATCGCCACGGGCATCTTCGTCAGCCTCGTCAAGCAATCGGTGATAAGGCAAGATTACCTGCGCCCGGTTTGAGATCTTAAGACCGGTCATGTCGACGCCCTTGGCCAACATTGCTTTGATTTCCTTCAACAGGTGCCCCGGATCGATAACGACGCCATTACCGATGATACAGGTCTTTCCAGGATAAAGAATCCCGGAAGGCAATAGATTCAGTTTGGATTCGACTCCTTTGACGACGACGGTATGACCTGCATTGTTACCCCCTTGATAACGGACGACAACCTGCGCTTGTTCGGCCAAGTGGTCGACAATTTTCCCTTTTCCCTCATCGCCCCACTGGGTTCCCATGACTACAACTGATGACATAATTTTCACCTGCTTTCTTTACAATCCGAATCGGGCCATGATGGTATCGATATTGCGCAACGGATAGGCAGTATCAAAGCACTCTTCAATTTCTGAGGCGGTAAGGTATTTAGAAACATCGACATCCTTGGTGACATTGGTCTTGAAATCTTCGCCGGCCAGCCAGCGGGCCATCGCATTGCGCTGGACCCAACGGTAGGCATCTTCGCGTACAACACCTTTGTCAACCAGCGCCAGCATAACGCGCTGACTGAAGATCAGGCCGCCGGTCTTTTCCAGATTAGCCTGCATCGCTTCCGGATATACCAGCAACTTGTCGATGATATTGGTGAAAATTCGCAGCATGTAATCAAGCAAAATCGTGCTGTCCGGTAAAATCACCCGTTCAACGGAAGAGTGCGTGATATCGCGTTCATGCCACAGCGCCACATTTTCCATGGCGGCCAGCGCATTGCCGCGAACGACCCGGGCCAGTCCCGCCACCCGCTCGCAAGTGATCGGGTTCCTTTTGTGCGGCATTGCCGATGAGCCCTTCTGTCCCGGATGGAAGAATTCTTCGACTTCGCGGATATCAGTGCGCTGAAGGTTGCGCACTTCTGTGGCGAACTTGTCCAATGAACTGGCGATAATCGCCAAAGTTGTCATGAACTCGGCGTGCCTGTCGCGTTGAATGACCTGCGTCGCCAATCGGGCCGGTGTCAGGCCCATTTTTTCGCAGACATAGGTTTCGACTCGGGGGTCGATATTGGAATAGGTGCCCACGGCACCGGACAGTTTTCCGACCGCAACCGCCGCCTGAGCCCTTTTCAGGCGCTCCAGGTTTCTTTCGGTCTCATCCATCCACAGGGCGAATTTTAGTCCTAGTGTAATCGGTTCGGCATGAATGCCGTGCGTGCGTCCGATCATCACGGTATGTTTGTGTTCGGCGGCCCTTCGTTTTAGCACGGCATGAAACTGTTCCAAATCTTTGATCAGGATATTGCACGCTTGCTTCATCATCGCGCCGAGCGCCGTATCTTTGACATCGCTTGAGGTCAGACCGAGATGAATGTATTTTGCCTCGTCGCCGACGTTTTCGGCAACGGCCTGCAAAAAAGCTAAAATATCATGCTTTGTTTCTTTTTCAATTTCGCGTATTCTCGCCACAGAAAACTTGGCCCGCTCTTTGATCACAGGCACTGCAGCGGCAGGAACCTCACCGAGTTCTGCCATGATTTCACAGGCATGGATTTCAATATCGAGCATTGTCTGGAATTCATTCTCGTCTGTCCAAATTTTTCCCATCTCAGGATAAGTGTAGCGTTCGATCATTGGGATTCCCCCTCACAGCATTTTTCGCGTCGCTTGATCTCTTGTGCCACCATGACCCCTGACACGGAAGCCTGCGCCAACCCCCGGGTAACTCCTGCGCCGTCGCCGATAGCAAAAAAATTGGCAATCTGCGTTTCAAGCACTTTGGAAAGTTGTAACCGGGATGAATAGAATTTGACTTCCACTCCGTAAAGCAACGTATGGCGCGAACCGACTCCCGGCGCCACCTTGTCGAGTGCTTCCAGCATCTCCACAATCGCCGTGAGATGACGATACGGCAACACCAGACTCAAATCACCCGGTGTAGCATCCTTCATCGTCGGGGTGACCAGTCCGCGACCAATACGTTCTTCAGTCGACCGGCGGCCGGCCTTCAGGTCGCCGAGCCGTTGGACAATCACTCCGCCGCTAAGCAGATTGGCCAGCTTAGCTATCGACTTGCCATAGGTGATCGGCTCTTTGAACGGCTCCGTAAAGCTCTTTGATACAAGAATCGCAAAATTGGTGTTTTCCGAACTCTTTTCCGCGTTGCTGTGGCCATTCACCGTAATCAGGCCGGCATTGTTCTCTGCCACCACTACGCCGTAAGGATTCATGCAGAACGTTCGGACCCTGTCATCAAACGATTTTGTATAGTAAACCAGTTTTGACTCGTATACGACATCGGTGATTTGTTCCATGACAACGGCTGGCACTTCGACACGCACCCCGATATCAACCGGGTTGGTGATCATGTCCAGTCCGAGCCGGGCGGCTTGCGTAGTAAACCATTCGGCGCCTTCGCGGCCCGGCGCGGCAATCAGGTACTTGCTGTAAAATTTTTCGCCGCGGGTGGTTTCCACGCCGACATAGCGACCATCTTCCACGAGGATTGCAGCCACGCCATCACTGGTGCGGATTGCACATTTTTCTCTCAAGTGGTCCCGCATCAAGGTAAGGATCTCAAAACACTTATCCGTTCCAAGATGACGGATTCTTGCCGGTATCAAGGATAAATCGGCAGAAGCTGCATCTTTCTGGATTTTCCGCACCGCTTCTTTGTTATCATCGCCATATACCGTCTGCGTCGCACCAAATTTAAGATATATGCTGTCAATGTAATCAATCAGGGTCATCAATTGCGGTTTTTCCATATACAAGTCCAGCATCCCGCCAAACTCTGTCGTCAGGGTCAATTTGCCGTCACTATAGGCGCCGGCGCCTCCCCAACCGCACAAAATGCCGCATGGTTTGCAATGAACGCATTTCTTGAGACCCTTGGCATGAATCGGGCAAGCTCGCGCATCAATGTCGCGCCCTTTTTCCAGCAGCAAAACCTCCAGCCCGGTGTCTGCCAACTCCAGAGCAGCAAAAATCCCGGCCGGGCCTGCACCAATGATGATTGCATCATACCGCTTCATCCATACACACTCCTGAACCGATTCATATTTCGGTGATTTTCGGCAAAAAGAAAGACAAACTCTCCGTTTTGTCCCTCTTTATCTTACTATCTGCAGCAGACACTGTCAACAAATAGCCGAATATTTATTTCTCATTTTTATAAAACGTTCGGTCAATCGGTGCGGGGTGAATAATCTGTAAATCGAGTGAAGTTTTTATGGAAATAGAGTTCAACCGTTTCCGTCGGACCGTTACGGTTCTTGGCGATAATCAGTTCGGTCAGGTTCTTTTTCTCCGTTTCCGGATTATAGTAATCTTCGCGATACAAAAATGCCACCATGTCGGCATCTTGTTCCAGTGAGCCAGATTCTCGAAGGTCACTCAGCATCGGCTTGCGCGAGGTCCGGCTTTCCGGGCCGCGACTGAGCTGCGACAGGGCAATCACGGGAACTTGCAGTTCACGGGCCAGCGCCTTGAGCGAGCGCGAAATATCGGAAATCTGTTGCTGACGATTGTCGATCCGGCTGTGGGCTCCGCCGTCCATCAACTGAAGATAGTCGATGATGATGCAGTCCAGGCCGTGCTCTTTGCTGATCCGTCGCGCTTTGTTGCGCAGCTCCACCGCATTGACTCCCGCCGTGTCGTCGATGAACATCGGCGAGGCCGACAAGCGATCCGCCGCATCAACTAAATTTTTCCACTCCTCGTTGCTCATCGCGCCGGTACGAAAATGTTGGCTGTCTATAAGCCCTTCCGCGCACATCATTCGCATTGCCAATTGCTCACGCGGCATTTCCAGGCTAAAGATAGCCACCGATTTTTTGTCCCGCGTCGCCATGTGTTGGGCAACATTTAGGACAAAAGCCGTTTTTCCCATACTGGGCCGGGCCGCAATCAGGATCAGATCCGAACGCTGGAATCCGCCGGTCAGTTTATCCAGATTGGTGAAACCTGTCGAAAGGCCGGTAATCCCGCCTTTCGCCTTGTGCATCTCGTCAATTTTGTCAAGCGTGCTGAAAATGATTTCCTTGATCGGCGCAAAATCCTGGCCGATTTTTCTCGTCGCCACTTCAAGGATTTTTTGTTCGGCATGGTCGAGGACCCGTTCGACTTCTTCCGTTTCCGCGTAGCCCATGGCCGCGATGTCTGTCGCAGCGTGAATCAAGCGACGCAACAGGCTTTTTTCCTGGACGATCTTTGCATGGAAAACAATATTGGCAGCGGTAGGGACTCCGTTAGCCAGTGAGGTGATGTAGGAAATCCCGCCGGCACGTTCAAGACTTTCTTCCCGGCGCAGCATATCGATCACCGTAATAAAATCAATGGCTTCGCCCCGCTCAAACAAACTGATCGCCGCACGATACACCAGTTTGTGCGCTTCCCGGTAAAAGTCCTCCGGTTGCAGAATATCAGAAATCTTGGCAATGGCGCTTTGTTCAATCAAGATAGCACCCAAAACCGACTGTTCGGCTTCGATATTCTGCGGCGGAACCCTATCCAGCATGAACGCCCTCTCCTTCGCCAAACGGTTTGCCAAACAAAATCGTCAGGGCTTCTTCGACTCGCTCCAACGGTTTTACCGACAACCCCAAATGATCGGCCGGAATATCTTTTGCATTCTCCTTAGGGATGATGAGTGTTGTAACCCCTGCCTGCTTTGCGCCATAGGCCTTTTCGAAAACTCCGCCGATGGCTTTCAGTTTGCCACGGATCGATACTTCACCAGTGACTGCCACATCCTGTCGCAAGGGCTGGTTGGTAATCGCCGATATCAGCACGCTGACGATCGCCAGCCCGGCCGATGGGCCATCAATCTGCCCACCGCCGATCACATTGACGTGAACATCGTATTTGGCCAGGTCTTGCCCGGTAATCTGCCGCACCAACGCCGCCGCGTTAAAAACCGAGTCCTTGGCCATACTGCCAGCTGTATCATTGAAACGGATTGCCCCTTTGCCTTTTTGCGCAGCCGGAAAACAGACCGCTTCGATTTCAATGACCGAGCCTAAGTAACCCGATACTCCCAGTCCGAATATTTTCCCCACTTCCCATTCGGAAGACGCCTTGCGATTGACATACGGCGTCATCCTGCTGACCTGGAGAATGTGAAAAACATCATCGCGGCTGATTGTCGGCCTCGTCTTCTTAGTTCGGCCCTTGCGGTACATCGATAGACTGTAGGAGTCGGCAAGCAGATTTACTGCCTTGCGTCCCTCAACCGTATATTCGCTGATCAAGGTCGGCACCGTAGCCTCCATACGGACCTTCAGGCGTGTTGCCGCATTAGTCACTATCCGTTCGATCTGCTTGGGAGTCAAGGGTTCAAAGAATACTTCGGCGCAACGCGAGCGCAGGGCAGGGTTCAGGTCCGACGCATCGCGGGTGGTGGCGCCGATAAGAACGAAGTCCGCCGGCGCTCCCTCCGCAAACAGTTTTTTAATGTACGCAGGTACGTTGGGATCAGCTTCATCAAAATAGGCTGAGTCAAAAAATACCCGCTTGTCTTCCAACACTTTCAACAACTTATTCAGCAGCATAGGATCCATTTCACCAATTTCATCGATGAACAATATGCCGCCATGGGCATCGGTAACCAGTCCGGGTTTAGGCTCCGGCACAGCGGTCTCAGCCAAGTCTCGCCGAGCGCCTTGATAAATTGGATCGTGCACCGATCCTAGCAGCGGGTTGGTGATATCCCTTGGATCCCAACGCAACGTGCTCCCATCCACTTCAACGAACGGAGCATCTTCCGCAAACGGAGTGTATTCCAGTGACCGCGCCTCCTCTAGCACTAGCCGGGCAGCGGTGGTCTTGCCCACGCCAGGCGGCCCGTACATGATCAGGTGCTGCGGATAAGGCGAAGCCAGTTTGGAACGCAAAACTTCGACGGCTCGCTCCTGGCCGATGATTTCATCCAGTTTGGCTGGCCTGAGGATTTCGTTCATCGCCCTTGACAAGCCCCGTTGTTCGAGTGCCTGAAGTTTTTCCAGCTTCTTTTGGCTTTGCGGCGTTTCGACATCTGATTCCTCTTTGAGGATTTGCATGCGGATTTCCTGTATGAACTCTTGATGCCGCTCTTCCATTTTTTTTGAGATTTTTTTGTCTATATTCTCTTCCATTTTATGAACGGCAATATGTTCTGCCATTTCATTAAGCAGCTCTTCGATAATTTCTGGAATTTCCTCGATCGTGGGCACTTTGTCGATCGCCAGATCTTGTTTGACCATTCGTTGCAAAGCCAATACCCGCTCAGGCACTTCCCCGGATTGAATCAAATCAAGCGCGCCAAACTTACTGGCACGTAAGACAAATTTGTCTGCGCCCCAAATCGAAGCGCACATGTTGAACACAGCGTCCGCCTCCAGGCGGGTCTGGAGATAGCGTTGCTGTTCCTGTTCGCTTATTTTTTTCACGGCCCGCCTTTTGCGGCTTTTTATCCCCGGTTGTTCATTTTCCTGTTCCGGGTTTTCCTTGTTGTTTCGAGCCACTTTCTTGTTATTCTCCAATCACCTGAATCTTAATCTCTGCTGTCACTTCCGGGTGAATCTTGATCACCACGCTGGCACTGCCAAGGTTTTTAACCGGATCGGCAAACTCCATCTTGCGCCGGTCCAGTTCTACGCCGTGTTGCGCTTTGGCGGCATCGGCAACGTCTTTGGTCGTAATGGCCCCGAATAATCGGCCACCTTCGCCGGCCTTGGCCACGACCTTTACTTCGATGGTCGCCAATTGGGCAGCCATCAGTTTCGCTTCTTCCAGTTGACGCTTTTGTCGGTCAGCCGCCGCGCTTTTTTGTTGCTGCAGTTGATTCAAGGTATCTTTAGTCGCTTGCGCAGCCAGTTTCTGCGGCATCAGAAAATTCCGGGCATAGCCTTCGGCAACTTCCATGATATCGCCCTTTTTCCCTAATTTTTTTACATCTTGCAACAGAACAACTTTCATAATTCATTTCCCTCCCCAATATAATCAGCAATTACAGCCTCGAGCCTTCGTCGGGCCTCGCCCATCTCGACCCCGGCAATGTGCGCGCCAGCTACAGTCTGGTGCCCGCCACCATTAAACGCCTCCATGATCACCTGAACATTGACTTCGCCATTGGAACGAGCGCTGATGCCAACCCCTTCAGCATCCGGCCAGAGAACAAAACTCACTCTGACCCCTTCAATGTTCAGCATCGTGTCCGCAGATTGCGCAGCGATGATTTGGCCATTTTTTACTTCAAACGGGCAAATTGCCAGCACAACCCCTGCTTTGAGAAATTCAGCGCTGCTTAGAATCAACGCCCTCAGTTTCAGCGTTTCCATGTCAAACCGGAACAAGTGACGAACCAGTGCAGGATCGGCGCCGGAACGACGCAGAAAAGCCGCTGCCTCAAAAGTTCTGACACCGGTCTGCACGGCGAAATTCTTGGTGTCCACTATAATCCCTGCATACAGAGCAGAGGCTTCCAAACGAGTCAGTTCTATTTTCTCATCAAAATAGGTCAATAGTTCGGCTACGAGTTCACTAGTTGAAGAAGCCGACGGTTCAAGGTAAACGATCATCGGGCTGGGGATAAAGTCCTCCGCTCGGCGATGATGATCGATCACGATGCGACGATCGACCCGCTCTAGCAATTGTGGCGCCGCCGTCAAAAATACCCGATGAGTATCGACAACAAACAACAGGGTTTTGGCTGCGATTTTCGCCTCCGCCTGTGCTGCCGTCAAAAACAGGCCCGCATACTCACTGTACCCAGGTAATAATTCCTGCAGTTTTTCATAGGATAAGGCCACTTGGCCAACAACGATATTGACCGGTTTTCCCAGATGAGCCGCCATGCGGGCTACGCCCATCGCAGAACCCAGGCTGTCGAAATCTTCTCCTTCATGGCCCATGATCATGATATCCGTGGCTTCCTGCATCAGTTCCTTGATTGCATGCGCCACCACACGCGCCTTAACCCGCGTGTTCTTTTCCACGACCTTTGCTTTTCCGCCATAAAACTGGACTTCTTCGTTCACGTAAAGAGCTGCCTGGTCCCCGCCGCGCCCCAGTGCCAGATCAAGACCGGTCTGGGCTTTTTGCCCACGTTCGCTCATTGTCGCACCACTTGCGGCAATACCCATGCTCAGGGTGACCGGAATCCGGTTTCCGACCCGCAGTGCCCGAATTTCGTCAAGAATGTCGAATTTATCGCAAATCATCCGACCCAGTTCTTGTCGGGTAAAGACGCCAATATACATGCCTTCGGAGTACTTTCGCAAAAAGCCGTTGTGCCTGCTGCACCAGGCCATCAAGTGCTGATGCGTCTCGCTCTGAATTGCGTTGCGCTGTGTATCGTCAAGCCCTTGCAAAACATCTTCAAGATTATCGATTTGTATTAGGGCCAGCACGGCGTCCTGCCCATCTGCCAAAGTCTCTCCACCAGATTCTGACTTGCAATTCTGCTGCACTTCCGGTGTCGTCTCCGCCACCATCACAGCGGAACCAGCCTGGGTTGTCAAACCGCTCGCTGAACATGCCGAGCGTCGCCAAAACAAGCACCCCAGAATAACAGCCAAAAACAGCAGCAAGGCTGTGAGAAACGACGGTTGAACAAGCATCGACCCCACCAGACCAATGCTGATCAAAACCAGAACAAGCAGCTCCTTTTTCCCGGCCCCGTTCTCTTGCATATACTACTCTCCCGACTCCGTGTTCTCAGGAGGCGGCAACGGCCTCCGCAACTTTCGGAAATCAAATACAATATCGAATGCACCGATAAAAACGACAATCTGCATAATAAAATTATTGGTAAACACCATTAATATGAAAATACTGGTTATAATCCGCGGCACATCGCGCTTTTTTGCATAGAACATTGCGACTGCCAGCCCTTGCACCGCCAGCAACAGGCTGCTTACAACCTGAAGGTTGATGCCGGCCGTGGCCAGCATCTCGATTTCACGGCTTTTTCCCCAATACAACATCAGCATCGAACTGACAAATGCATAGAGCAACGACGAAGAAAACCTCCAGGTCCGGAATTCTGGAAAAGAAGCGTACTGCTGGCCTAATTTTCTCAATACTGCGCGAGCGACCAGGAAGTTGAGATAGGTATCAACAACCGATGCCAAGGCAAACCCAGCCGGCAAAATGAGTTTCATCAACTCCAACATGCCCTTCATGTTCTCGGCCAGTTGGTTTAGGTCCGCTTCCTTCATGCCAAAGCCGCGATATACGTTGATTGCTTGGTCGACAGCCTTGGCCATCGCAGCAGTGTGATCAGCAAGCGGATTGATGCCAAGCACAGCCGCGCTGATCGATAGCACAATGATTTTTGCCGCCAAGGAAGCGATTGAGCCGAACAACACCGTATAAACCGGCGATAGATGTTTACGGAAGCAATGTCCTAGAACAATGCCGGTCATACCGAAACCGATTGCCACCGCCACAGCATGAAGGGGGTGAACCAGGATGGCGATTAAAATTCCTGCCACCGCTGTCGCCATCATGCTCCATTTATACCCGTGTCGCACTCCAAGCAATATGATAGGCACGGGCCAGATCAAATTGATGAATGCGCCGATAAACGGGATGTAAACGCTAATCAATGCAAAAAGGATCGCGACTGCGGAAAGAATGCCGCCTTCCACCATCGGTCTAACACGGGTCGTGCTCATCGGTTCACCTCATTATTTTCAATAACGGAAGAATTCGTACAACAACGCCAACATTCCTGCTAAGGTCTTTCTTGCGTTAATCTGCCTTTTGACGCGATATATCAAAAAAAAATGAGCGACCGAAAACGGCCTCTCATTTTATTGTCGCGTGTGTCTGCGTTTCGTCTTATTCCGTCGTGAAAGGCAGAAGCGCAATACTGCGAGCCCGTTTGACGGCGAGTGTCACTTGGCGCTGATGTTTAGCGCAATTGCCGGAAATCCGGCGGGGGAGAATTTTGCCCCGTTCGCTGACATAGCGTTGCAAGCGGCCGATTTCTTTATAGTTAATGGACTCAATCTTGTCCACACAGAAGCTGCAAACTTTTTTGCGGGGTCTTCTTCCTTTTTCCCGTCTCACTCTGTTGAACCCTCCTTACTTCAGAATGGAATCTCATCATCTGGCGCCACATCGTGCCCGAACTGCGTCGCCGCATCGTGAGAAACTTGATTTTCTGCGCCTGCTCCGCCACCAGTTGTTCCGGCAGAGCGACGGTCCAAGAATTCAACGGCTTGGGCAACGATTTCCGTAACCCAGCGTTTTTGACCGTCTTTTCCGTCATAACTGCGAATTTGCAAGCGCCCTTCGACCATGGCGCGCTGTCCTTTGCTCAAGTTGTTGCCGCAAGCTTCCGCTAATTTTTCCCACGTTATGATGGAAATAAAGTCGGTATTGTCTTTGCCGCCACCAAACCGATCCACAGCCAGGGTGAACGACGTGACCATCTTGCCGCTCTGCGTTGTCCGGATTTCCGGATCACGCACCAATCTTCCCAACAGAAACACCTTGTTCATGGCTTAGGCCTCCCGACTATTCATCTTCTTTTACGATCATGTGCCGCAAGATGTCGTCGGTAATCTTCATCACGCGATTCAGTTCAGCGACCGTCGCGGGTGTGCCGGTGAAGTGGAAGATGCAGTAGTAACCTTCGGTAAAATCTTTTACCAGGTAGGCCAGACGACGTTTGCCCCAGCGGTCGATCTTTTCCATCACACCGCCATTGTTTGTCACCATCGCTTCAAACTTGGCAATGACCGCTTGCAGTGCTTCTTCTTCCATCGGTTTGATGATGAATACGAGTTCATACTTTTTCAACAGGTTCACCTCCTCCTTTGGACTATCGGCCCCTCTTAGGGGCAGGGGAGTAAATGCCCGAGTGTTCAGGCTCATTTATTTTATAACAACACCGGCCGGAAAGCAACATTTATTATACATTGAACCGGAAATGTGTCACGTCGCCGTCTTTCATGATGTATTCCTTTCCTTCCAGACGCACCAATCCCTTCTCCTTGGCTCCGTTAAAGCTGCCGCACGCCATGAGGTCGTTATAAGCGACGATTTCTGCTCGGATGAATCCCCGTTCGATATCGGAATGAATCTTCCCTGCCGCCTGCTGCGCCTTAGTGCCTCGTCGTATCGTCCAAGCCCGCACTTCCGGCGTACCGGCTGTCAGGAATGATATCAGGTCGAGCAGCCGGTAGCCGGCTTTGATCAGTTTATTCAGGCCGGGCTCGGAAATACCGAGCTCCTGTAGGAATGCCGCGGATTCTTCACTAGGAAGCTCAGAAATTTCTGCCTCCAACTTGGCGCAGACAGCAATCGCCTCAGCGCCTTCGGCCGACGCCCATTCTTGTACGGCCCTGAACATCGGCCCGCCTGAGGGGTCGGCAGCATCCTTCTCGTCTATGTTGGCAACGTACAGAACGGGTTTTAACGTCAGCAGATTCATATCACGCACCAAATCGATTTCCTCGTTGCTCAGGCTGGCTTTACGGGCAGGCTGCGCGTTTCCAAGAAGCTCTATCAGTCGATTGAGCACCTCGATTTCGGCCAGAGGTTTCTTATCGCCGCCCTTCAGTAGTTTCCGGGTCCGTTCCACCCGCTTCTCCAGCGATTCCAGATCGGCCAGACAAAGCTCCATATTTAGGATTTCCATGTCATTGGCTGGATTGATGCTTCCTTCCACATGCATGACATTTTCATCGGAAAAACAACGCACGACTTGAACAACAGCATCCACCTGGCGGATATGCGACAAAAACTTGTTACCCAGCCCGGCTCCGGTCGATGCCCCTTTCCCCAATCCTGCAATATCGACGAACCGGATGGATGTGGGGGTAATTTTTTTCGGATGGTACATGTCAGCCAGACGATCAAGCCGTTCATCCGGCACATCGACCATCCCTACATTGGGTTCGACGGTGCTGTACAGACAATTGTTCGTTTCCACCCCTGCTTTCGTCAACGCGTTGAACAGGGTCGTTTTCCCTACATTGGGCAGGCCCAATATGCCGATTTCCAAACTTGTGCTCATTCGGCACCCTCCTTTTTCACTTCCAGCGATTTGACCGCTTTCTCAAATTTGGGTCGCGGCACCATGACGCGGCGACCACAACCCAAGCATTTTATCCCGATATCCATGCCGGTGCGAACAATTTCCCAGCGGTCCGATCCGCAGGGGTGCGCTTTTTTCATTTTGGCAATATCACCCAGTTCCAGTTTAAGCGGCACCAACAATCCCCTTCCTTCAGCGGTTTCAGTCAATCCAGTTTTTCAAATATCCGTTGGGAAAAATCGCTAGTATATACAGCGCGATAGCTTATTATTTCCCGGGAAATAATAGCGATCGCAACAGCTAACTCTGCTGTAGTCAAAGTGATGCTTTGTCCGCAACTGGCAGATATTTCACGTGGCGTGGGGATGAGTTCAAATCGCACCCCTGCATTGCGCAATGTTTTTTCGGCGCGCAACGCCTGATGAATCGAATCAAACACAATCAACCTTTCGCTCATAGTGCGATTATACGGCCGGGTCCTGTAAGTTCGCTCAAAATTGAATACATATTTGTCACGTTGCCAACAGCTAGGCTTTGTTTGAGTGAATAATAATCGAGACAAGTCCCACAAACCATCACAGCGGCGCCTTGACGCGACAGTTCCTGCAGTGCCGGCAGAACCGGGGAGTCGGCGACAGCCAAAAAGACACCGCTGTTAATCAACATAACCGCACGAGGACGTCGAGGGAGTTCAAGCAGTGAAACAAAAAACGACTTCATCAGAATCGCACCGAGTTCCTCACTGCCTGATCCCAGTGTGTTTCGGGCAAGCAGTATCACCGGCGCCACCACATCAACCGCATCCTCCACGCGGTCGTCTGTTGCCCCGATGCCTTGCCTCGCCTTTAGTTCCAGCCTATATAGCCCTTCTATATTCTCGATGTGAACCCCATATCCGCTATTAGCCGCAAATTTAGCGACGTTTTCCTTTGCAGCCTGATTGTCGACAACTACGGTTAATTCAGGTGGCTTTTTGTCCAACGCCCTTTTGGTCAAGATGACCGGTTGAGGACAGGCCAATCCCTGGCAGTTTAACACGTTATCACTAGTCTGCAGTTCATTTGACATATATTTCCCCTTCCCCTTGCCCAGTCACCCTGCCGATGCACGCGGCAACAAGTCCGGTCGACTGAGCCTCCAACAAAAACTTGTTCGCATGTTCTTCCGGTAGACTGATTAATAAGCCACCGGAGGTCTGAGGATCAAACAGCAGATCCTGCAAATAAACAGGGACTTGTGGATGGAATTCGACGGTTTTTAAGTACTCACGATTAGCATAGGCGCCGGCCGGAATCAAACCCATGCTGGCGGCCTCTGCAGCGTCCGGCAGTAGCGGGATCGCCCCACTCTCAAGTTCAAAATTGACCCCGCTGGCACAGGCCATTTCGTAGGCATGGCCAAGCAGGCCAAATCCAGTGATGTCTGTACAGGCATGCACCGGGTAGCGCTCCATCACTTCGGCAGCATAACGATTCAACTGAGCCATGCTCTGGGCCGCAGCCGCAACGCCTCGTGGAAACAGCTCCGCTCGTTGAGCGGTATACAAGACCCCTGTCCCGATGGCCTTGGTCAAAATCAAGGCATCCTCCGGGTTGGCCCCGGCATTGGTGAGAACTTTCTTTGGATGTACGATGCCGGTCACGCTAAGCCCATATTTGGGTTCATCATCATCGATCGTATGTCCGCCGACCATCACTGCGCCGGCTTCGGCTATTTTTTGCTGTCCGCCGCTGAGAACTGCCAGCAGGACTTCGGCGGACAACTTACAAATAGGAAAAGTGACGATATTCATCGCTGTAAGCGGTTTACCGCCCATGGCGTACACATCGCTCAAACTGTTAGCGGCAGCGATCTGCCCGAATAAAAAGGGATCGTCCACAATCGGCGTGAAAAAATCCAGCGTCTGAATCAGCGCCGTTTCTTCATTAAGCAGATATACCCCTGCATCATCGGAAGTATTGATGCCGACCAGTACCCGGGGATCGTGAATCTCCGGCAGCTTGGATAATACGTTTGATAAGGCGCCCGGCCCTATTTTGGCCGCTCAGCCGCCTCGTTTTGTGAAATCGGTAAGTTTCATGCCGGACACCTCCTTTGTATCATAAATTCTTGGGTTGCGGTCTGTTTCCTATTGTACAACACTTCCCCTCGCTACGCAAAAAACTGCAGGTTCTGTCGAACCTGCAGCAGGGTGTTTTGCCGGCGAAATGGAATTAACCGATTTGCACCGTGTGCTGGGGAGGATATCCGATAGCAGTTAGCCGTTCAATCAGTTCTCCCGTGTCCTGAGAGTTAAACCTGATAACGAGTTCTCCCGGCCCTTCATCGGTCGTATAACTGGCTAAACTGCTAATGTTGATGTTCAAATCTTTGAACACTCCGGTAATCTCGTGCAGTACCCCGACTTGATCCGAAACGCTGAATGTGAATCTGGTTTTTCCTTCCTTGAGTCCCATGATTTCGACAAAGCTGTTGAATATGTCCGTTTCAGTGATGATGCCGACTACTGCACCGACAGCATCGACCACCACCAACCCGGCGATATGGTGATTGGACATCGTCAACGCAGCTTCTTCTATCGTCGCACCGACATTTATTGTCACAACATCCTTGTGCAGAATGTCTTTGACCTGCATTTTTCCCAGCAGATAATTCAGTTCGAAAATTGACAAAGTTGTGGCCGGGGACGGTGAAACGGAGCGTAGATCGCGGTCGGTTACGATACCAACCAAACGACCGGCATCAACAACCGGCAAGCGACGAATTTTGTATTTCCGCATCATTTCCGACGCATCAGCGATGGTCGCACTGGATTCAATGACCTTGGGGTTGGGAGTCATTCGCTTTGCAACAAACATTTTTCTTCGCCCCTCTCACTTGCTTATATTGTATCTATCCACCAAGATACGCTTTGCGTACTTCTTCGCTTTCCATAAGTTCTTTGGCCGAGCCTGACAAAGTAATCCGGCCCGTCTCCAGTACATAGGCTTGATGTGCTATCGACAGGGCCATGTTGGCATTTTGTTCCACAAGCAGGATCGTTGTCCCGCTGGCATTAATCTCCTTGATAATCGAGAAAATCTCTTTTACCAACAGAGGTGCCAACCCCATTGATGGTTCGTCAAGCAGCAACAGTCTCGGTTGGCTCATCAAGCCTCGACCAATCGCCAACATCTGTTGTTCGCCACCGGACAAGGTTCCTGCAATTTGTTTGCGCCGCTCACCCAAGCGGGGGAATCGCTCGAAAACTTTGTCGATATCTTTGCGAATCCCCGGTTTGTCGCTTCGAATATATGCGCCAAGTTCCAGGTTTTCCTCCACTGTCATGTTAGCAAAAATTCTTCGTCCTTCTGGCACCTGACTGATGCCCTTTTTGACGATTTCTTCCGGCGCCATTGATGCGACCGAATTTCCTTCAAAGAAGATATTTCCCGTCTTTGTTCGCAACAAGCCGGAAATGGTGCGCAAAATCGTACTTTTGCCAGCGCCGTTGGCACCGATCAGTGTGACAATTTCTCCTTCTTTGACGTCGACGCTGATTCCCTTGAGTGCATGAATCGCACCGTAATATACATTGATATTTTCGACCTTAAGCATCAACAAACCTCCTCACCGAGATACGCCTCGATTACACAGGGATTATTTCTGATTTCCGCAGGTGTCCCCTCAGCAATAATACTGCCGTAATCCAAAACGTAAATCCGCTCGCATACGCCCATGACCAAGCTCATGTCGTGTTCAATCAATAATATGGTCAGTTTCAGTTCATCACGTATCCAACGAATCATTTCCATCAATTCATGGGTTTCCTGGGGATTCATGCCGGCTGCCGGTTCATCAAGCAAGAGCAATTGGGGTTGAGCCGCCAATGCCCGGGCGATCTCCAGTCTGCGTTGTTCTCCATAGGGCAGATTCTTGGCGATTTCGTCGCGCCGGTCATCCAGTTTGAACATCTTGAGGCATTCCATCGCCTTTTGCTCGATCATATCTTCCTCGGAGTAATAACGGCCAACTCTGAGAACCGATTCCCAAAGTCCATATTTGACATGAAAATGGTAGGCGATTTTGACATTATCCAGAACCGACAAATCGGAAAAAAGCCGGATGTTTTGAAAGGTCCTTGCGATACCCCGTTGCGTGACTTCATAAGGCTTAAGTCCGACCAGACTTTTGCCGTCAAACAACATCTCTCCCGAGGTCGGTTCATAAACACCGGTCATCAGGTTGAACGCAGTAGTCTTGCCTGCTCCGTTCGGTCCAATCAGGCCGATCAGTTCTCCTGTGTTGATTTCGATGTTGAAATTGGCAACAGCCTTTAGCCCGCCGAACTCTTTGGTCAGTTTATTTATTTTGAGCAGCGCCACGCTGTCCACCTCCCAGGCTTCGGTTAAAGATTTTCAGACTAAGCTCTTTGTTGCCAAACAGGCCTTGCGGACGATAAATCATCAACACGATCAGCAATACGGCATAGATGACCATCCGCCATTCAGGATAGCTAGCCAACTCCGCCGATATATAGGTCAACAGGATTGCGGTCGTGATTGACCCGGTGATGCTACCCATGCCACCCAGTACAACCATGGTGAGAATGTCAAATGACTTCATGAAGGTAAACGAAGCCGGATGGGCGATGTAAAAATAGTGGGAAAACAAGCCGCCCGCTACACCGGCAAACGTTGCTCCGATCGTAAAGGCGACGACTTTGTACTTCGTCGTATCAACACCCATGGCTTCGGCGGCGATCTCGTTCTCACGTATCGATATGCAGGCCCGACCGTGGCTAGAATTTATGAAGTTCTTGATGAACAGAACCGTAACCACCATCAACAGAAACGCCCAGGTAAATGTCGTATAGCGCGGAATCCCCATCAAACCTGAGGCTCCACCGACGTATGGGATATTAAGTATCGTGATACGGATAATCTCGCCCAAACCCAACGTAGCAATCGCCAGATAATCTCCTTTTAAACGCAGGGTGGGCAATCCGATGGCAAAACCGAGTATCGCCGCCCCTGCGGCTCCGGCCAAAATACCCACAATATAAGGCAAACCCAGCTTTACCGTCATCACGGCCGACAGATAGGCGCCAACCGCCATGAATCCTGCGTGTCCGATCGAAAACTGACCAGTAAATCCAGTGATCAGATTCAAGCTCACCGCCAAAATGACATTGATGCAAATCAGAACAATGTTTAGTTGCCAAAAGGCGCCGATAACCTCGCTCTCAATCAGCCCCATCAATAAAGCGTACAACGCGACGGCGCCGACAATCCCCATCAAATCCCTTTTTACCTTGCTCCTCATCGCATACACACCTACACTTTCTCCCGGATGTTCTTACCGAACAACCCAGCCGGTCTAAACAACAGAATCGCTATCAGGATAATAAAGGCCGCGGCATCACGGAAAGTCGAGGATAGAAATCCGCTTACCAGCGCTTCGATGACGCCAAGCAGAACGCCGCCGACCATTGCGCCCGGAATCACGCCAATTCCGCCCAAAACAGCCGCAACAAAAGCTTTGAGTCCGGGCATGATTCCCATAAGCGGGTCAATCGAGTTGTAGTAAATTCCCACCAGAATTCCTGCTGCTGCTGCCAGGCTGGAACCGATTGCAAAGGTAAACGAAATAATTCGATCCACATTGATCCCCATCAACCGGGCTGCGTCAGTATCGAATGAAACGGCGCGCATGGCTTTGCCAACCTTTGTGTGGTTTACCACGTAAGTAAGTATAAACATCAAAGCTAGCGAAATCACCAAGATTACGATTTGTTGACTATTCACGACCAGACCGAAGAATTTATAGGTCGCTGTCGAGAACAGTTCTGGAAACGTACGCGGTTGCGGTGTAACCAGAATCATCCCACCATACTCCAACAGCAAGGATACTCCGATCGCCGTGATCAGAATCGCAATTTTCGGCGCACCACGCAACGGCCGGTAAGCTAGTCGTTCAATCAGCATACCGACGGTTGATGCAACCACCATGGAAAAAATTAGCGCCGGAAAAAAAGACATCTTAAAGTAGGTTGTGGCGAAATAGCCAGCATAAGCTCCCAGCATATAAATATCGCCATGGGCAAAATTGATCAGTCTGATAATTCCATAGACCATTGTATAGCCCAAAGCAATCAGTGCATAAATACTACCTAGCGAAATCCCATTGATCAACTGTTGGAACAATTGCTGCGTTAACGACGAAGCCTCCATGTAGTTTCCCCCTTTTTGATGATTACTGCTGATGATTACTGCTGGTTACCGTGTTCCGTCAGTTTTACCTTCTGCGAATAGAAAAAGACTGCCCCGGATTCTATCCAGCTTCAGTCTCGCGCCGATTCCCCGATGCGAATCTTCTCCGACGGAATTGACTTGAATAACCGCTTGCGTTTGATGTTGCTATTATATGAACACGCAGGACAAGTGTCAATATTGACCGGACATTTCTTGTTCGCGAATACTTTTTTCCTAACCAACGGTTGGTTTTTTACTAGAATAGTATAAAAACGGGGCAAGACCTTCGTCTTACCCCGTCATTGGGATTATTCCGGCCTCAATTGTGCTTGTCGGTTATAAGGCTGCCGGAGATACTTCTGCAATTTGATTTACGATACTCAGCTCCATCTTACTTGCATAATTATAGAGCCAGTCTAAATTGTTGTCAACCGTTTATGTGATTTCGTAATATTTTGTTTTTCATCACGATACGAATGTCGTAAATTATATCACCTTATACATGTTTATTGCTTCTGCGTTATTGTACATCGCCCATATTCCCGATGGACAAATCCCGGCGCAAATGCCGCAACCGATGCATTTGTTGGCATCAACGACGTACTCAAAGCCACCAGGTTCTTTGCTGGCAATGCGGGAAATGGCGTTTTCCGGACACGATTTCAAGCACATATGGCAGTCGCGACAGGTACCGCAGCTAATGCAGCGACTATACTCCTCTCTAGCGCTGGGCAAATCGCAACTGTGACATTTTTTGAAATATGCAGTTTTCAAACGAGTCGCCGGAATTTTGCTTTTTTGTTCACCCTTGTATTTCGTTCCCGACAAGTATGCGTTGACCGCCAGTGCCGCCTGCCTGCCCATCCCGATTGCATCAACCAATCGTCCAGGTTTGGTCGTATCGCCTGCGGTAAAGACCCCTTCTGCTATACTCCAGTCGCCGGCTGGTTTGAGACAACCGCGATCCATCTCGATACCGTCGGGCAAGAAGCTCAAATCCGGACTTTCACCAATTGTAATAATTACCATGTCCCCTTTGATCAGTTCACCCGATTGGGTAACGATGCCAGACTCAGTTATTTCTTTTGTGAAAACCGGCCAAATCAGCTCGCCGCCGAGTTCCTGAACATGATCGATTTCCTTCTGATAAGCCGCCGGTCTTTGTACATCGATGCATACAACCTGCTCGGCTCCCATCTGATAGGCGCCAACTGCCGCATCCATACCTGAGTTGCCGCAGCCGATAACGATGACTCGTTTGCCGACTTTCACTTTTTCCCCACGATTAACAGCCTTTAAAAAGTCCAGTCCTTTGACAATTCTTTCATGCCCGGGCCAAGGGATTACTTTGGTTATGTGCCCCCCTGTCGCTACAACGACTGCATCGTTTTCATCGCGAAGCGTCTGGAATTTTTCCTTATCCACCATGCAATTGGTTACGAAGCGGACACCCATGCTTTGGATTCGCGTCAACTCTTTTTCCAGCGTTTCATGCGGCAATCGTGAGCGGGGGATCACTTGCTCCATTTTTCCGCCCATCGCTTCATGGGCTTCATATACAACTACCGTATGTCCGTCGCGGGCCATTTGCCAGGCCGCTGATAAGCCCGCCGCACCGCCACCGATTACCGCGACCCGTTTTCCTGTTTTCACCGATACGGAGGGCAACTGGACATCAGCCGAAAATGTGCCCAATCGGCCAATCTGGGCCGAAATGTCTACCTGACTTCGCGTACATTCGTCCATGCACAAATTCATGCATACTGCGCCGCAAACCGAACCTGGAAAAGGCGTATACTCCAGCACCAGGCGATATGCTTCCTCAACTTTGCCTTCTCGCAACAAGTTAAATCTTTGTTGCGACGGTATTGACGCGGTACAGTTAAATTCGCAAGGAGCCATATATTTCATGTTTTCCCAGAACGGAACGCGCTGGCGATACTTACCGCTTGCAACCAAGCCGATCACTTGCCAGTCGTCATCACACACATCGCCAAAGATTCCGCCAGGTACCCATTCGGTTTTCCTGTATCCCAAAATATCAGCCGATGCCTTTTTCGGCCGCTCATCATAGGTCCATGGAACAACCTTGTTCCAATCTTGCCAACGGGTCAGCTCCGCCTGCAGTTCAGGCCGGCCGATATCCGCAAGAAACTCTGTCATGCCGCGTGACAGATATTCGATGTCTTCCTGCTCCAACGGACTGACTTTTACATCTTTGGTTGACAGGCCTTGTCCAACACCCCGGAAATATAATTTTCCGCCTACCATGCCGACGCACGAGCGGTCTCCTACTACGGAAGCAATCCCCTCACTGTCATAACCGCAGATAACGGCGATTCCACCTGACATAAACTCAAACGAAAAGCTACCGCAGTTTTTAAGTACCCAGAATTCCGGTGCTGAATACAAAGGATCGTACTTCATTAATGATCCGGAACGAGTTCCTACCCTGCCGCCAACATATATCTTGCCTGAAGCGGCGCAATGTGCCGAAGTGTCTCCACCATCCCCTTTGACAATGATTTTTCCCCCAGCATTCAACCAGCCGACGTCGGCCGAGGCCGGTCCTTCAACGATGATTTCTGTATTTTCCAAGCACATGCAGCCTACACGCTGCCCAGGATTAGTTACCGTAAACCGAAGTTTTTTTCCTTCCGGATGCCATAGAGGCCCGCCTATATCATGTTGGCCCGAAGCCTCGATGTAAAAATCGGTTTCGCCGGTTTCCACTGCTGCATTGATTGCTTGCAGCAGTTCCTGCGTTGACATGCGTTCGTTATTCTGCAGCGTATTAATTTTGTACATACCCGCCTCCTCCTAACATGCGTAGGTGATTGACAATTTGTCAGCCACCGCACGGTCATTTGTTACCAATGCATCTGAGCGCCCCACCGGTAGCGAGCTGTTTCCAACCGGCGCCATAAGCTTTTTGAACTCTGCATCAAAGGCAAGCATGTATTCAACGATGTTTTGCGCCGCTCGGTCTATATCGAGCCTTTTTACAAGACGAGGATCCTGCGTGCAGATTCCCGTCGGGCAAAGTCCGGTGTTGCACGCATTGCATCGACCCTTTTCATTGCCGACACAGCCCATTAGCTGAATCAGCAATTTCCCCATAAACACCCCGTTCGCACCAAGACATATCATTTTGAACGCATCGGCAGCTGCATTGCCAGTCATGCCAATCCCGCTGCCGGCCCAGAGAGGGATACGTCCGGGACTGCCTTGTTTTACTGCCGACTGGTAGCAATCGCGCAGTTTCGATACCACAGGATGACCGGTATGATCGAGCGACACTTCGTTTGCAGCGCCTGTTCCTCCTTGGATACCGTCAATGAAGAATCCGCCACAAATTTTGTACGGATCTCGAAGCAAGTTGTTATAAACGGAAACAGATGTCGCAGACGCAGCACATTTGATGGCAACCGGCACACGAAACTTAAAGGCAGCATTCATCGACATGAACATCTTTTGCACGGACTCTTCAATCGAGTACAGCCCTTGATGATTTGGCGGTGATAACAAATCTGCCTTAGGTACCCCACGAATTGCCTGAATATGTTCAGCGACCTTCGCTGCTGGCAACAAACCTCCATCGCCCGGCTTGGCCCCTTGGCCAATTTTAATCAATATTCCGGCCGGATCGACTTTCATTTTGGGAAGTGCGCGAACAATCCGATTCCAACCGAAATGCCCCGAAGCAATTTGAATAATACTATATTTCAGGTATTCTGACTCCATCAATTTAACTGGCATTCCGCCTTCACCAGAGCTCATCCTAACCGGCATATTATGCTTTTCATTCAAATACGCGGTTGCCAGTGAAAGCGCTTCCCATGCTCGGGTCGAAAGCGCGCCGATCGACATGTCGCTGAAAATCAGCGGATAAATCCAATGAACCGGCGGTACCCATCCCTGCATCCGAATTTCACCGTTTTCAACAGAAAATGGTAGTTCATGCGGTAACAATACTCGCCCGAAAGGCGCTAACACATCAAAGGTGTGGCGTTCTGAATCCAGCGAGGGGTCAGTCATTTGTGATATCCGACCGACAACAATCTTGTCTAATACCCTGTCCGCATTGAGATTCGTGCGTCCTCCTCTTTTAAGCGGATTGCCCCCTGCTCTTCCCACTACATTGAGTCTGGAGTCTTCGTTTCTTACCGGTTGTATCGCGTTATTAGGGCAGACTTTTTCACACATGCCACACCCGACGCAAGCGTTTACGATTGAATTCTTCTGCCGAATTACCGGCACCGCTATGTGTCGTTGATTGGGTTCTGGTTGGTGTCCTGTCGAGACGGTAACCGAACGGCGTTCGATGCGTGCTTCAATGGCACTGAACGTACAGGCGGCAACACAACTGCCGCACATCGTACAACGGTCTGGTATGTATTTGATTTTCCACGCCAGATCATTAAAAGTGACGTCTTGCGTTCTCACTGTTTCCATCGTTGCACCTCCATGCCCGGCGTAATCAAGACGATTTCGCGTTCATTGGGATAAATATCCTTGCTTTCGTCACGGTCAGGCAATATCACATTCAAACCACAGACTTCCGACGAAATTGCCATCAGCTGCTTTGTTCCACCTACGACTACCGGTCTCAGTTTTTTTGAGTCACAGCAGGTCATGATGCTTCCGTCAGGTAACATGGCAATTACAGTATTCGGTCCGTTGATCTCAAGGTGGCCGAGTGTTTGACGGATTGCCGTCAACTCACGTTTGTCAGGCCGCTTTTCCATCTCTTCGAACGGTAGTGGAGTAATCACATGTTTGTAATACTTGAGTGGCCATTTTAGTTCATGCAACACATAGTGCAACGTATATAGGAAATTTTGCGAATCAGATTCAAAGCCGATATATCCCCTGTGCAGTGATTTTTGATATTCTTTGTTTTTTGTGTAAAAGGTGTTCTCGCCGTTGGCACACAAGGTATATCCTTGCAAAAAGAAAGGGTGCGCGGCATATCGGACAATTTCATAGTTGGTGTTCTGTCGGCATTGCACGACCACATTACGAGCCATCAAATCCCCTCTGTCCTCCCAGAGGCCAAAGTAGGTCGCGATATCGCGCGGGTCGCCAATTTCTTTCAGCGTCAGTACATCCGGCCAAAACGAAAAAATATAGCCATGATCTTCTTTTTCCAGCATGGCGCGTAATGTCAGTCTTGTATTAAGCAGAATATCTTCTTTATGTTCCTTGCTTGAATTATTAAGATAGTCGGGATAGTCGTACGCAGTAAAAATATAATAAGGCATTGCTTTGATGTCGAGTCCCGGTTGGTTATTCACTTTGGGAATCCACTCATGCAGTGGACGGAATCCGCTTTTGTCCATATAGTCCTGCACGATTTTGGCTCCTCTTTGTGTACAGGCCAGTGACATCAGAGGCTTATCCTTATAGGAACCGAATTCCCCTTCCAAGTCCTGCATGACCATGGCAAAACCGGAATTATCATGACCTTCCTGTTGTGGTAACATCAACGACAACGCTTTGGAGGCATGAACGGGATCAGCACTTTTGATTGCACCGATTCTACACATTCAAATATCACACCTTTCCCTTTTCTTTTCCTAATTTCGGAATAACAAAAGACTCTGCAAAAAGCCCCTCGTTATGGGACCTTCCGCAGAGTCTTTTATACTCACGGTGTACGCTTGCGCGCTGTGCCGCTCGGTCCTGGCCGCCTCATCGCGCGGAACCCTAGGCACACTCCCTTGATACGTTTGTGTTTTTAGAAAACACTAATCGTGTCAAGCTAAATTATAGGGATGGTTTCTTATACTGTCAACACGTATATTTAAATGCAGTTTATTCTGACAAGTTCTTTAATGCCGGGCCGGGGCGGCGTTGGTCGCCATCGCGAACCGTATAATTATTAGCATCTAGGTATTCCATTAACGGGACCGCCATTCTACGCGATGTGTTCAACAAGTCACGTAATTCGCCCACACTCAGCGTTTGGTGCTCAGAAAAGTGACGTTGAATGATTGAGCCAATGTATTGCATTGTATTTCTGTATACGTGTACTCCGGCTATCCTGATAATCATTTTTTCTCGTATCATCCGTTCAAAAAACGGCTTGATTTCCTCCATGGACCGGTTCATTTTTTCAGCCAGCCACTGCGGCGAAAGATCGATCAGTTCATTTTGAGGCACAATTTTCTCCAGTTGCTTTTTCAAATCATCTGTATTTCCCCCATGCTTTCGGGCATGTGAAGGGCTGGCAACATATTCTCCCTGGATAACGCATACGCTCTGCGCTACGCAGTCACTAACAAACCAGTCGAAAATCCGGGCTGCGATTTTTATTTTTTGTCGTAAAGTTTCTTTTGAAATTCCAGGCTCCGACGGTTTGTATCGATGGTAATCTTCCAGGCATCTTTTCAGGCTTTGCTTGAATTCAATCATCTGTTCCGCTGCAACATAATAGTTTCCGGCCATTTTCACTTTTCCCTGGTTCAGCAGCTCTTGAACTGCTTTTTTAACTTTTGCCGCCTCCACATATCCGGCGGTTTGTAGCCACTCCTGCAAGCTGGGCGGCTTTTTCATCAATAATAGTAGCAGTAACAGCGTTGTTTCTATGTCTTGCTGTTTGCACGCTTGCTCTAATTGCAGCAGTAATTCGGTCCGACGACTTCCACTGTCTGCAGGACACAAGAGCGTGACTCCGCCAATCAAGTCTTGCGGTGAAAATCTCCGCAACAGCCCTTGGTCGCCAA
This sequence comes from uncultured Veillonellaceae bacterium, assembly GCA_964579955.1. Classification (GTDB taxonomy): domain Bacteria; phylum Bacillota; class Negativicutes; order UBA1444; family UBA1444; genus UBA1444. The sequence continues at coordinate 26,056 of CAZOJA010000002.1, forward strand.
AAGCAGCCGAAATTGGTTTTTCCATATGTAGACGAACCAAAACTGGCAACGGGGCATTTTCGTTTGATTTCCTGAAAGATAGTCTGCCGATGAATTCACCTGTTCCTTGATGTAGTCTGATCCGCGTCCCAGAGGCATATTCTTTTTTCCACTGAATTGTTGCATCCCACACTTCAGCAGTATGGCAATAGCCTTCTTCACTAAGAAACATTCCACGCCCGACTTCCGGGAGCGTTACTCCGGACAGTTTCAGCGAGGCGCGCTGACCTGCGCCAACCAGCTCGCGTTCTTGATTGTGTGATTCAATCTCCCGCACTTTAACCGCCAGATTGGCCGGATAAAGGTGCAGACTGGCCCCTGTTACGACACTTCCAGTCATAACGGATCCTGTTACGATAAGCCCATGCCCCCTTAAGTTAAAAGACCGATCAATCCACATCCGAAAGGGAGCGTCCTTATTGCGTGGTGAGACATCCTTGGCGACCTGCAACAAGGTTTGTCTGAGCTTTTCTATTCCCTCCCCGGATAAAGCCGACACGGGGCATATCGGTGCTGTCGACAGGAACGAATCAGCCAGATAGTGCCGTATTTCTTCTTCCACTAAAGCCAACCAATCTGCTTCCACTTTGTCAATTTTACTGACAACAACCAGACCAGCTCTAACACCCAGACAACGCAACATATCAAAATGTTCACGCGTCTGCGGCATAATGCCTTCATCTGCAGCGATAACCAGCATTACCATGTCGATTGCGCCGGTTCCCGCCAGCATATTTTTCAAGAATCTCTCATGCCCCGGCACATCAACAATTCCCAGCGTCAATGTTTCAGGATAGTTCAAAGCGGCGAATCCGATATCAATTGAAATGCCACGTTCCTTTTCTTCCAGTAGCCGATCCGTGTCAGTTCCGGTTAACGCTTTGATTAGCGCGGTCTTTCCATGGTCAACATGTCCGGCAGTTCCGACAATCAAATGCTTCATGCCTATTCACCTGATGCAATCCGTAATAGTCTGTCCGCGAGGATTGCAATATCTTCGGACATTAAGCAGCGAACATCAAAAATCAGAGCATTGTCCCTGACCAAGCATACGATAGGGGGGCGCCCCGCTCTTAGTTGTTTGGATACACGACTTGCTGTTTGCCCTGCAGTCTCCACTTCAACGCCAAAACCTGCAAACGAAACAGCAGGCAGGGAACCGCCTCCAGCAAGAGAACTTGTTTCTACGACCCTAACCCGTAAGCCTAAGCTTTCAGCCGGTCGAAGCAGGTCCGCCACCTGTATTGCCTTTTCCATTAGTCGCTGCTGCGAAACGTGCAACATCTGCCATACAGGAACGGTCGCGTTCGCTGCCCCCGTCGAATACTCTGTCAAAGTACCTTCCAGTGCTGCCAGTGATAATTTATCGATTCGTACCGCGCGCAGCAGCGGTTCTTTTTTCAAAGCAGAGATAAGCCCTTTTTTCCCGACGATTAATCCTGCCTGCCCGGCGCCTAACAGCTTATCGCCGCTGAAAGTAACAATGTCGAATCCCGCTGCTACACACTCCTGCACTGTCGGTTCGTAGGCGCCTCCCACATTTACAGGTTGGAGAGTGCCACTTCCTAAATCATTTATCGCTACAAGACGATGCGCTGTCGCTAAACGGCACAATTCTTCCATCGTGGGGGTCCCCGTAAATCCCTCTATCGAAAAATTGCTGGTGTGAACTTTCAATATCGCGGCTGTTGCCGGTGTAATCGCGGCTTCGTAGTCCTGTATGTGAGTCTTGTTGGTTGCACCGACTTCGACGAGTGTTGCTCCACTTTGTCTAATTACATCTGGTATTCTAAAAGAGCCTCCAATTTCCACTAATTCACCACGACTAACGATCACTTCCCTGCCGCGGGCTATTCCTCCCAACACAAGCATTACCGCTGCCGCATTGTTGTTCACCACCAATGCGGCTTCTCCCCCCGTCAGCATCGTAAGGCGCTTTTCTACGTGACTGTAGCGTTCACCCCGCCCTCCGGATTCGAGGTCATACTCCAAAGTGCTGTATCCTTCCATTACTGCCTGAACACGAGCTCGCGCTCGCTCACATAGCGGTGCCCGTCCAAGGTTGGTATGCAATACAACGCCGGTGGCATTTATAACTTTTATTAGACTTTGTTCTGAAAGCACCGCAGCTTTTTCATGGAACCGTTGAATAATCCAGCCTACCACAAGGTCTTCCGTGACCTCAGCAGCCGGTCCGCAATGCAGTATATGCTGCCGAAAGTCAGCCACGGCGCTTCGTAACAGGGCAACTATATTCTCGTGATTCATCGGAACTTTGTCATATTCTTTCGTTACTTTCAGCGCAAGTTGTTCCACTGATGGAATTCGTCGAAATACTTCGTTTGTATTCATTACGTCCCTCTTTCTTGTCTTTTTGTTCTTCATCACAGTGTTATTCATAGCTATTTATTACTTTTAATAATTAGTCAGCTTGGCATCTTTTCCTCTAATTATTTTCAAAAAAAACGCGCGGCCCCTTTCTAGCGAGCCGCACGTCTGTATTAAACGGTATTATCAATTTGCTAGTCAGGAGTTTGACGCATTTCACAGTTTCCTTTGAATACAGCACCCTCACCAATGATCAGCGTCCCAACCTTTAGGTCGCCGACGACTTTTGCCGAAGGCATTAGTTCCAGTTTGTCACGCACATCCATGTTTCCCGTTACTGCTCCAGCGATCATGGCATTTTTTGCACTAATGGTCGCTTTTACTTTGCCGGCTTCACCGATAATCAAATCGGCCGTTGTAGAAATCTCCCCTTCAAATTCGCCATCAATACGTAACGCTCCGTTTGAAGTCAAACTCCCTTTTAAGGATGTTGTATGGCCGATGAGCGTTTCAACCTGCTCAGAAAACTCTTCGTTTTTTTTTCGCCCGAACATAATTCATCTCCAATCCTCACTTGAATTTAGCTAATATATTATAGTTCACATAAAACCGGCAGGATTGACTGCCGTACCATTGACTTTGACCTCATAATGAACGTGTGGTCCTGTACTGAAGCCCGAACTCCCCATATACGCAACCAATTGTCCTTTTTTCACTTTCTGACCGACGGAGACTACGTTTTCAGAATTATGAGCGTAGGAAGTTGTAATTCCATATCCATGGTCAATGACAACCTGGCGCCCATAGCCCCCGTTCCAGCCGCTTGCAACAATGACGCCATCTGCTGTTGCAACGATCGGGGTTCCCGTATCGGCAGCAACGTCAATCCCCGGATGCCAGTCCGAACCGCCCCACCGCCAGCCGAATCTTGAAGTGATAACGCCTTCACTTGGCCAGATTGATGGCGTTGCGGCAATTCTTGCATTCCTATCCACCAGACTCTGACGCAATTTGGCCAGGCTTTCTCCCCGAACTTTAGCACTGACTTGCAAATCTTTGACCAGATTCTGCAACTCTTCTGCGCTTGGCCGCACACTGGGTCCACCCTCGCCTGAGTGTGTCGCTCCAGGACGAACCACGCCCGACCTTGAAGTTCCTGCAGTTTCTTCTTTATTTAGCAGACGGCGAACTTCCGCATCAAGTTGGTTTAGTTTGGACATCTCTTCTTGAAGAATTGCTGTGTTTTTCGCAAGTTGATTCAACTGTCCTGCCTGGGCCAGATTAACCGTGCGCAATTTCTGAAGTTCATCCAGTTCTGCTTTTGCTTGATTAATTGTATATTGATAATGAAATAACCCGACCATGCTCACGATTACCAGCGCACCAGCCGTCGCGGCGCAGAACTTCACAAATCGAATCGGCATTTGGAATCGGTAGACTTTTTTCCCGCGATGAGGCACTATCATCAATGTGTAGTTTCTCTTATCTTCATTGGCAACTTTCTTTCTCAAACCCAAGCCTCCTTTGGCACATTCGGTTATCAACCCATACCAAGCACTCACAGATATTCGCCGCGTTAGGCAAATTTCCTGCCAACGAGCGTGCCTGAAATCATTTTTTTGTTGCAGCATCCAATGCCTGTCGTTCTTCCTTGGTAAGCATATACTTTGATTCGCCTGAAGTAATTGGTTTTGCATAAACCCGCGACTCTTCCCTACCATAAATGCCGGACAACACAACGCCGTTACGCTCTGCGTCTGTCATCGCCAAAGAAAAGCTTAGGTCTCCGCCGGTGTTTTCAAAAGCATTGAATCGGATCAATCCAAATCGCTGTAGATGTCGCAAGCTATCTTTGCTCATCTCTTGCTGGCGTTCTTGCAATGCACTGACACTCATTTTCAACGCTTCAATATCTTGAATCCGTCCTATCATCATTTGCTCGATGGACTGCCCATTGGCACCCTGCATCATTTTTTGATAGGAGTTATTTAGGCGATGAAGTTTGATTGTCAAATACAGTGAAGACAACCCGAAAAACGTGGCTACAACCACCAGTGCAAAAGTCAGATGGGTTAGTTCGATTCCCGATAATGGTTTGATAATCGCGGACGCTTCCATTGTATCCCCTCTCGTCAATGTGAATGGCACGATACAGCCTGTTAATTTTACACCATATTCAGTTTACAGTTATCTCCAAAAGCTCCTTTTATCTTGTTAAATCGGTAGTATTCGCAAATTTATTGTGTGCGCTGATCATCAAATTGACCTTCAGAGCACCCGGCAAAGAACAAGGTTTCGGCTTGCGCTTCATTTAGCAATTTCATCCGGACAACAACCGTCTTAACCGGCTTTGCAGTTAACGCCGAAATTCTAGCAACCTGCACTGCGCGGTCATAACCGATTATTGGAATCAACTTTTCTGCTTGTAGCGGAGAGTTTTCCTGCAGTGCAGCTCCCATTTCCGGATTTCCTCGCAACTCCATCAGGCATTGTTTTGTCAACATCTTTACAGCAACGGAACTATATCGCAGCGAGTCGATCAAGGCATTGGAAATCAGGTTGAAACTAAGCACGCCGCCAGAATCATGAATATTTAACGCAGCGGCGATCATTGCGTCATTTCCCACAACGACCACCGACATTTGACTGACCGTATCCAGTGCGATCATTTCCCTGCCGACAGGATTAAACACCTGACTGGGCAACTGGTTCGGCAAGTCAAGTTCCTTCCGCAATACAACAAGCCGCTTTAGCTCATTGCAAAACTGCAGCAGGAATGTTGCCAGGTTTTTTAGCAATCCTGATAGTCCACTGTACAAAACGTCGTTGACAGGAAAATCTTTTTTTGAAGCATCATATTCAATTTCGATATCCAACAACTCCTTTAAGCACGCCAGCACTTCCGGAGTTTCATTCCACAAGCGGCAGAGCTCCTTGCGATACCCAAACAGTTGTTGTTTGATAAAACTCAAACCGTCTGCACGACAGGAAAACACCTCTCCCAAACTATGTATTTTTATATCTTGATAATTAATTTGAGCAATCGAATTTTGTTCTTGCATAGCCAAGGCGTGGTTTCGCAGCCAATGAATCGCCTCGCCAAATTGTCCCGAAATTTCATCTAACATCTGTACGATCGTCACATGCAGCGCCATCAAACAAACGTTGTGATTGGAAAACCCGGTATCCAATTGAAATAAACCTGCCAACCGGTGATATTCACCCCGCGGACGACCTTGCATTTCAAGCGCAACATTAGCCAGCACTTCGTCTACATTGACAACAAGGCTTCTTGCGCCTCCACCATGTGACACTCGCACTTTTATCTGTTCAGCAAAAAACTGTTCATTCGTCAACAATTGATTCGCCGCTGCCTGAATCGATTCTGCAACCGTTGCATTCCACGCGCCATTTCGGCCAAATACCAGCGCCTGCGCCTGCCGAACCATTACGATATTGCGCAACAACAAGCTTGACACTTCTGGACCAAACGAGCCCGCAACCGCCAATAGCCTCGCCGTCGAAATTCCATAATACTCTTCGGTCGATAATTGGAGAGTTCCAAGCGAATCCTGCTCTAGTCGCATTTTCCCCTCACACTCATCAGACAGTCAACTTGCCGGACCGACGTTTTTGCTGTCGTTTTGACACCTCTTCCACGCCCGATAAGCATTCATAAACACGTTGCAATTCTTCAGCAGAATAACATTCAATCACAATGGTACCACCGCCATTTTCTCTTGCCACAATCTGAACTTTCGTACCAAGCAGAAGACCCAGTTTAGATTCGGCCTCATCGCAGGCTGCATCGACAGTCCTGCCCTTTCTTTTTTGTTCTGCGTCAATTTGTTTTTTATTTTGCATTTTTTTCGCAAGTTCTTCTGCGCCACGGGCTGTCAGAGCACGCGACACAATCTCCTTCGCGGCTTCAACTTGCAGCGTCGCAGTCGGCAGCACCAGCAACGGTCGCGCCTGTCCCGGACTCATTGTTCCACGTGAAACATATTCTTGCACCGTCGGTGGCAAGTTTAGCAGTCGAACGGTATTTGCAATAAAAGGTCGACTCTTACCGACCTTTTCTGACAACTCCTCCTGCGTAAACCCAAACTCATCAATTAATCTTCGATAAGCTATTGCTTCTTCAATCGGATTTAAATTCTCTCGTTGCAAGTTTTCTACTAAAGCAACTGCATTCATTTCAACATCGGAATAATCACGAAGAACAGCGGGTATTTCTCTCAATCCGACAAGCTGTGACGCTCGCAAACGCCGCTCTCCGGTAACCAGTTGGTATCCGGTACCACTCGTTCGAACTACAACTGGCTGTAATACGCCATACAAACGGATAGAGGAGGCCAAATCCTCAAGACGCTCTGGGTCAAACTCACGCCGTGGTTGAAATGGATTGGGAGAAATGTCTTTAACCGGAAGCAGCATTAGACTTTCTCCGCGTTCAAAATCGCGATCCCCTGACAGAAGCGCGTCGAGCCCTCGTCCCAATCCGCGCTTATTCATCGCCCATCACCTCTTTTGCCAAATCCAAGTATACTTCGGCGCCCCTTGATTTAGGATCATATTGCATGATCGGTTTGCCATGACTCGGCGCTTCACTCAAACGAATGTTACGCGGAATAATAGTTCGATATACTTTATTGCGAAAATGATTTTTCACTTCATCAACAACTTGAATCGACAAATTGGTGCGCGCATCAAACATGGTTAATACAACACCTTCGAGCTGCAATGCCGGATTTAGGTTCTTTTGTACCAATCCTACGGTACGCATCAATTGCGATAATCCCTCTAGTGCGTAAAACTCACATTGAATCGGCACCAGCACAGAGGTTGCAGCGGTTAAAGCATTGATTGTCAACAACCCCAAAGAAGGAGGACAATCCATAATTACATAATCATAACGATACTTAATCTTTTCAAGTGATCGCTTTAACATATTCTCTCTGGCCAATACCGAAACCAATTCGACTTCGGCGCCAGCCAATTGAATGGTTGCCGGCAGAAGGTGTAATCTTTCAACTTTACTAGGACGAATCACTTCCTCCATCGCAATATCATTAACCAAACAATCATATATGCATCGCTTGACCGCAGACTTGTCAACACCCAATCCACTCGTTGAATTCCCCTGAGGATCCACATCGATCAACAACACATTCGCACCTAATTGTGCAAGTCCCGAGCTCAAATTGACGGCTGTCGTCGTTTTTCCGACACCGCCTTTCTGATTTGCGATTGCGATTACCTTAACCAAAACGCCACCCCACCCATAAATCATTTTGCTAGACAATTATAATATTAAGTTAATGAAAAATCCATCTAAATGTTTCACATGAAACACTTAGCCGCCCTTCCTGAGGAACGGCGGCTAAACCTAACGTTCAAGACTACCTGCGTTTCGGAACTCTCATTGTTATAGTAATAGTATCTTCGTTCTGCTCTTGATTCATTTCTACAGCCAGCCCAGTTTTTTTCATCTGCTTGACAAGTTCACCCATTGTATTGATGAAAATTCTTACATCTTTTACGATTCGAACCATCGGGCGTCGTTTCGTTGCCTGATCTGCCGCTTTATCACAATCTATCGTCTTTATGAGGTTCTCTGTATCCTTGACCGTAAGTCGCTTTTCAACAACGAGTTGGCAAATCTTCAGCTGGTCGGCCTCGTTTTCGATGCTTAGCAACGCCCTCGCATGGCGCTCGGACAATCCTGATTGATAGGTAACTTCTCGAACTTTCGGTGATAATTTTAACAATCGCAACTTATTAGCAATGGTAGATTGCGTTTTTCCTACCCGGGCGGACAAAGCTTCCTGAGTGAAAGAAAAATATGAAAGCAATCTTTCATATCCGGCCGCCTCCTCAAAAAAATGCAGATCTTCGCGCTGCAAATTCTCGATCATAGCAATCTCAGCAGTTTCCTTGTCCTCTGAGTTGCGCAACAGGCAAGGAACAAATTTCAATCCTGCCAATACAGCGGCGCGCAAACGTCGTTCACCGGCAATGAGTTCATACCCCTCTTCGACGCGTCTGACTATCAATGGTTGTATAATGCCGAATTCTCTAATGGATGAAGCCAGTTCAGTCAATCTTTCTTCAGAAAAAGTCTTACGGGGCTGAAAAGGATTGCAAATGATAGCTGAGACATCAACATCAACCACTTCAGTCCGATCTTCAGAAAAAACTGGCTGTGGCGAAAAGTCAGGCGAAGGCTCATTCTCAGCCTGAGCCTTTTTGCCAAATAAAAATTTGCTTAACACAAACAACACCACCTAATCCTATAAAGGTTGCCGCTCAGGAATTCCTGCCTTACGCGGATATGTCCGAGACGTAAAGGTCTTCTTCAAAACATGAACCAAGCATCGATGGTCATCGAGGATCGGTAAGATTACAGGTATGACCGAAATAAGTTGACCGCCAACCAACTGGATCGCTGTTTCGGCATTACTGACCTCTGCTTCTGCCTTGGGGCCCTTCAAAGCGATAAAGGTTCCTCCGACTTTTATCAGAGGTAAACAAAGCTCGGCAAGCACATTTAATGGTGCAACTGCTCTAGCAACGGCCACTTCATGCCTCTCTCGATAGTCAACGACATGACCGAGGTCTTCAGCACGACCCCACACGACTTTAACATTCTTCAAATTAAGGTGTTCGACAAGTTCATTCAGATAAACGGTTCGCTTTCGTAATGAATCAAGCAAAGTCATGTTTAAATCAGGCCGTACAATAGCAAGCGGAATGCCTGGAAAGCCAGCACCAGCCCCAATATCGATTACCTTAGAATTTCGCCCCAATTGAAAATACGAAAGGACTGTCAATGAATCAGCAAAATGCTTTACTGCCACTTCTAAAGGGTCGACAATGCGGGTCAGGTTCATTTTCTCATTATAGTTTAAAAGAAACTCATCAAACAAGATTAATTGTTCGACCTGCCGCTCGTCCACTTCAAGATTTAACAAGCTGATAACTTGTCCAATATAAGACATCATCAACTCACGTCGACTGTTCATGATTCCTCCGTCGCAACTGTTCAACATAGATCAAAAGCAAAGAAATATCTGCCGGTGATACACCAGAAATCCGGCTTGCCTGCCCAATAGAAGTTGGTCGTGTTAATGCGAGTTTTTGCCGCGCCTCGTTAGATAAACCAGAGATTTGAGAGTAATCTAAATCAATAGGAATCCCCTTGGACTCAAAATTAAGGGATCGCTGCACTTGTTCTGATTGCTTTTTTATATATCCATCATATTTTATCGTAATATCTATCTGCGCCTGTACCTCATCCGATAAAAGAGGTAACCCGAAACGGCTAGAGATAACTTGATAAGTAATATTGGGCCGCTTCATAAGATCGAACAAACTTATTCCTGTACGCAAAGGAGCTACTCCGATGGTTGCCAAAAATAGCTGAACATCCGGTGTCGGTCCGATGGTAGTGCGCTTGAGGGCTTCAAGCGCACTATAAATAGCTTGAACTTTTTGCTCTAGCCTGCGAAAGCGCGCAGTGCTTGCCAACCCGATCTCATACCCCTTCTTTGTCAAACGAATATCAGCATTATCATGCCGTAGCAACAATCGATATTCTGCACGAGATGTCATAATGCGATATGGCTCATTCGTCCCTTTCGTCACCAAATCATCTATCAACACCCCGATATATGCTTCAGACCGGCTTAACACAAAAGGCGGCTTGCTTTGAACAAAACGCGCAGCATTAATCCCGGCGATCAATCCTTGGGCTGCAGCCTCTTCATATCCGGATGAACCATTAATTTGGCCGGCGGAATAGAGACCAACAAAATTTTTAAAAGCCATTGTAAGGTCAAGCTGAGTCGGATCGATACAATCGTATTCAATTGCATATCCATAACGCATAACACGTGCATTCTCGAGACCTGGAATCGTACGCAACATCATTACCTGGACATCTATCGGCAAACTGGTAGACATACCCTGCACATACATCTCATTGGTACTGAAACCTTCAGGCTCAATAAAAACCTGATGCGATTGCTTATCTGGAAAATTGACAACCTTGACTTCGATCGAGGGACAATATCGAGGCCCGGTTCCTTCAATATTTCCGGTATACAATGGAGCACGATATAAATTATCTGAAATTACCTGATGTGTAGTGTCATTTGTGTAAGTTAACCAGCAAGGTAGTTGTTCACGATGTGGAATCTCGCTCAAAAAAGAAAAGTTTAAAGTGATATCGTCACCAGGTTGAATTTTCATTTGCTCAAAATCAACGGAACGCCGGTCAATACGCGCTGGGGTTCCTGTTTTAAACCTACGCAGTTTAATACCAACTCTTTGCAATGAACTAGATAATTCAACAGCAGAACGTTGACCGTTTGGACCGCCCGGATAACTGGAATCACCAATAATAATCCTTCCCCGTAAATAAGTGCCCGTTGCTAAAATCAAAGCAGAGCAAGAGATCCTTTCACCGTTTTCAGTGACTATTCCCTTAACTACATTTGCTTCCCACACAACTTCGTCTACCAATAACTGCCTGACTTCAAGGTTAGGCTCACTAATTAAAGCACGACGCATCACTTTTTGATATTCCAGCTTATCAGCCTGTGCACGCAGAGAATGGACCGCAGGCCCCTTTGCAGTATTTAGCATTCTCATCTGCAAACTTGAACGATCGATAGCTAAAGCCATTTCACCGCCCAATGCATCGATTTCTCGTACAAGATGGCCTTTTGCCGGACCACCAATGGAAGGATTGCAAGGCATCATCGCGATGTTATCCAAACATAATGTGACAAGGAGCGTTTTACAACCCAAGCGGGCAGACGCGAGCGCTGCTTCACACCCGGCATGTCCGGCTCCCAGCACGATAACCTCATAGTCTGAAGAAAAAATCATCATCATCAGCCTACTTTCCTAAACAAAACTTGGAGAAAATTTCTTTGACAATCTCATCTGACAACGTTTCTCCAGTTATTTGGCCTAATGACGAAATGGCTGCGCGCAAATCAATCGCAACACAATCTAATGGCAACCCCTCATCAATAGCAGAAAGAGCTGATAAAACACTGTCTTTTGCAGATATTACACAATCAATTTGTCGCAGATTATCAAGACAGCCATCAATCGAAATATGAGCCGAATCTGTGAGAATAATTTTCTCAATCGTATTCTCCAATTCTTCTATTCCTGTCCGCTCTTTTGCAGATAATGCAACCACAGGATGATTACTAACGACTTCTTTCCAAGCGGGAAATTCTGCCAAATTCGGCAAGTCCATTTTATTGATTACGATAATCGTCGGCACATTAGGCAAACATTTAATAATCGCCAAATCATCAGAAACAAAAGGGTCCGTTGCATCAATCATGACAAGAATTAAACCGGCAGCTTCAATAAATTCGCGTGTTCTTTGCATACCTAGCTGTTCGATTGTGTCATTACTCTCTCTTAAACCAGCCGTATCTACAATCTGCAAGGGGATTCCGCGAATATTGAGAAACTCCTCAATAGAGTCTCGAGTAGTCCCAGGCACATCCGTGACGATTGCACGTTCTTCACCGAGCAAAGCATTAAGTAGGGTAGACTTTCCCACATTGGGCCGGCCAACGATTACCGTACGTAATCCATCTCGATATATTTTCCCAGTATGCGCAGATAACAACAACTTATCAAATTCTTGCACCAGTTCAGCTAAAAAAACCGCAAATTCATCCGATAAGGGAATACTTATATCTTCTTCAGGATAATCAAGACTTGCCTCCAAATAGACCAGTTTATCCATCAATGCACTGCGAAAACTCTTTATACGCCGGGATAAATCTCCACTCATCTGCATGGCAGCATTCTTCAATGCCGCATCAGTCTTTGCCTGGATAACTGCCATGGTGGCTTCAGCTTGCATAAGATCAATCCGCCCGTTTAAAAAAGCCCTTTGGGTGAATTCACCCGGTAATGCCAATCTAGCGCCCTGCTTAAGCACAACTTTCAAGATATTTCGAATGACCAGCGGTCCACCATGCCCTTGAAACTCGATGACATCTTCTGCCGTATAAGAATTCGGCCCTGGCATAAATACGCACAGAGCCTCGTCAACCTTATGACCAGTCTCAGGATCAACTACTATCCCGAATGACAACTTTCTAGGCTCAAAAAAAGAAATGTGCTGGCCATCCTTCTTGCGAAAAACGGCCCGGGCTATCTCTCTCGATGCCGGACCGCTGACTCTGACAATCCCGATGCCGGCATGACCCACAGAAGTCGCAATCGCCGCTATGGTCTCCGCTTCCATCATCAATTCCCCCTGAACTAAATCAAAGCCCAGTACGGAATTACCCTACTGGGCTGGACGATTAGGCTCTTTTACTGACAATCACGACTCTCCTATAAGGCTCTTCACCTTCACTATAAGTTTCGATTCGTGTGTCATTCTGTAAACTCATGTGTATGATTTTTCGCTCATGCGGTGTCATTGGCTCCAAAGCAACCCGTTCACCGGTTCTCTTCGCACGATCTGCCAATCGCAAAGCCAATTGCTCTAACGTATCTGCCCTGCGCTTACGATAATCCTCAACATCTATGATAAATCGAATTCTATCTCGCCCTTCACGATTAGCAGCCAAATTGGTCAAGTATTGCAAAGCATCAAGCGTCTGCCCATGCTTTCCAATAAGAATTCCCAAATCATCTCCATGTAAGTTCAATGTAACCGTATCATCTGTGGTCACAGTAGAAATTACCACCTGTAATCCCATGGCAGTTGCGATTTTTTCGAGAAACTTGCGGCCTCTTTCTATCGGCTCAATCTTTTTTACAGTAACCTCAACTTTTGCTTCGCGGCCACCAAGCAAACCAAACAAAGGTTTTGACGGTGCCTCAAGGACCCGGTAATCCACTTGATCTCGACCAACGCCGAGTTCTGCTAACGCCGCCTCAATTGCCTCTTCTACCGTCTTTCCTGTTTTTTCAATCATATCGTTTCGTTCCTCCTCATGCCGTGGCCGTGTTGCGATACATAAACCACTGCTGAGCGATCTGCACCAGATTGCTGACAACCCAGTAAACCCCTAATCCGGCTGGAAAAGTAATCGTAATGTAACCAATAAACAATGGCATGAAAATCAACATCATCTTATTTTGCTGCGTCATTTCAGTCGTCGTTTGCTTTTGTTGGACATAAGTCGTTAGTGCACAAAGTAATGGAATAATGAAATACGGATCACTTGGATCAGTTAGCGAAGTTCCCTGCTGCAAATTAGCAATCCATAAAAAACTTGTTGGTCCTTGATAAGTATATTCCTTAATCGCAAAAAAGATTCCCATTAATATTGGCATCTGGACGATTAACGGCAAACACCCAGCTAGAGGGTTTACTTTATTTTCCCGGTACAAATTTGCAATCTCAGTTTGTAAACGTTCCTTATTATCTTTGTACTTCTCCTGCAGAGCCTTAACTTTGGGTTGCATTTCCTGCACAGCCTTCATTGACTTAACCTGTTTAACGGTCAACGGATACATCAGCAATTTAATCGCTACCGTCAATAAAATAATTGCTATACCATAACTTGGATAACCTGCTTTTTGAGTCAACACGTAGAAAAATGTAAGCGCCTCTTGCATAGGATGGGTTACAAAAGTATCAAACAAGAATTTTCACTCCTTATTCATGTTCCATAAATTTTAGTCTATACAGGGTCATACCCGCCGGAATGATAAGGATGACATTTCAAAATTCGTTTTACGCCAAGCCATACACCCTTGTTTACTCCATATTTTTCAATAGCAAGAATCATATATTCTGAACAGGATGGCACAAACCGACAACAAGGTGATTTATATGGTGATATTGCGCCTCGATAGAATTTTATGATCCAGATGAACAAACTTTTCATTGATTACTCCGGTTGCGTTTAGAGATATTATAATTTGCTTTTCGCATTATATCGCGAAAAGCTGCAACTATGTTGATCCATTCTGCGGCTACCATCCCTTTGCGCGCCAATACAACGATGTCTACCCCAACAGGTATTTCATCTCGATACAAACGATAGCACTCTTTCAAACGCCTTCTACAACGATTTCGCATTACAGCATTCCCTAGCCTCTTGCCGGCAGCAAAACCGATTCGGTGCTCTTGATGTTCGCGAAGAAAGAAATGCAAAGAAATCAATGAGTTGGACAAATATCGTCCCTGCTCATATACCTGCTTGAAAAGCGTTCGCTTACGCAAACGCAAAGCCTTTGGAAATTTATAGTTCATTTGCACATCCTCACAAAAGGAAAAAAGGCCACTATCTATAGCGGCCAATTATGCGGACAATACTTTTCTTCCTTTTGCACGTCGTCTCTTAAGAACAAGTCGTCCACCAATAGTTTTCATCCGCTCGCGAAAACCGTGAGTCTTCTTTTTCCACAAAACATTGGGTTGATATGTACGTTTCACTCTTTCCACACCTCCTCGATGCCAGAACATGCCCCTGTGGATATACTGACTATTAAAGATTATAGTGCACGTCCGTTCGAGTGTCAACAAAAACTATCAAGGTCATTCTGTTGATAACTTTGCCATGTTTTGCTATGATTATAATCGGTGTTATACGCTAAATCAGAGAGGCTCTTTTGGCACTACCCTTGAGAAACCAACACAGATAACAGTTTATCAAGCTTAATGCCCTCTACATGATCGGAGAAAATATTATACACAGCTGTTGATAACCCTGTGGATATTTTAAAGAAAGGGTTGACCATCTTGTCTTCGCAAAACATACTACAGATCTGGCAAAATACCCTTTCACTTATTCAACAAGATATGATTCGTCCCAGTTATGAAACCTGGATCAAAGTGTTACAGCCAATTTCGTTTGAAAATGGCTGTTTTGTTCTGGGCACTAATCGACATATCGTGAAAGAGTGGGTGGAAACACGGTATCTATCCTTAATCAGAAAGTCATTAGAAGCAGTAATTGATCAGCCGGTATTAGTCTCTCTAGACCTGCTTGCGGAACAACCTGCCGATTCCTCAATGACCCAGGAAGCAATTCTTGCGAAAACAATGAATGAGCCTGCCATTGTCTCGCAAAAAGCCGGGAACACTCCAATAATGCAGAGAAACATTGAAGAAAACGTATCACCGCTAAATCCCAAATACACATTTGATTCCTTTGTCATTGGCAATTCTAATCGCTTTGCCCATGCAGCCGCCTTAGCCGTTGCTGAAGTTCCAGCTAAAGTATACAACCCTTTCTTCATTTATGGCGGGGTAGGATTAGGTAAAACACACTTAATGCACGCTATCGGTCATCGAATATCTTCAGTTCACCCAACAAACAAAGTATTATATATCTCCAGTGAAAAATTTACGAATGACTTTATTAACGCAATCATGAGCGGTCATCCCGATAGTTTTCGCAACAGATACCGAAATATTGACGTGCTATTGATTGACGACATTCAATTCTTAGCAAAAAAAGAACAAACTCAAGAAGAATTTTTTCACACATTCAACGCACTGCACGAAGCAAATAAACAAATAATAATTTCCAGCGATCGACCGCCGAAAGAAATTCCTACCCTCGAAGACCGACTCCGGTCACGCTTCGAATGGGGGCTAACAACCGACATACAACCGCCGGACCTTGAAACACGCATTGCCATCTTACGTAAAAAAGCATTATTGGAAAACATAAGCATGCCTAATGATGTCATTGTCTATATCTCTTCACGCATCGACAATAACATTCGAGAACTAGAAGGCGCGTTTAACCGAGTCAATGCCTACGCGTTTCTCAATAGAAGCCCAATAAGCATAGATCTTGCAATGGATGCACTAAAAGACCTGTTTCCAAAAGACAAAACCAACCAAGTTACGCCAGTGAGAATTCAAGAAGTCGTTGCCAATCATTTTAAAATCAAAATTGAAGACTTAAACTCAAAACGACGTACCAGAAACGTAACTATCCCTAGACAATTAGCAATGTATCTTTGCCGAGAACTCACAGACTTATCTTTACCAAAAATCGGCGAACTATTTGGTGGCAGAGATCATACAACGGTAATTCATGCGTACGAAAAAGTTAATAGGGAGAGACAGGAAGATAATCGACTGTCAAGTCTCATAACGGAACTCAGCAGCAAAATCAATCATAAATAACTGACCTGTTAATATAATCAAGATAATCAAGCCAAATCTAGAAATTCTACCGCCGCTCTATTTGTTAACAAACATCTAAACAAACTTATCAACAAAGAGTTAACAGGCATAAATACATTAGAAAAACCGCCTCTATAGAGTTATCCACACAATCAACAAGCCTTACTATGACTATGAGCTTTAAAAGGAGGACAAGATGAGGATACGTTGCGAAAAGGATCAGCTTTTATCCGCTCTACAGATTGTTCAAAAGGCAACAGCAACAAAAACAACTTTGCCAATTTTAACTGGAATATACTTATCAGTTACTGAAGGCCGTCTTGAACTACAAGCAACTGACTATGAGATGGGAATAAGTATTGTACTTCCAGTAGATGTAATTGAAACTGGAAAAGCAGTTCTATCAGGAAAAATCTTTCCAGACATCATACGAAAAATACCGGGAAAGATAATCGAGATTTCATCAGCTTCGCACCATAGCATGATTACGATTTCTGCAGAAAAAGCGGAGTTTAAGGTTCTTTCATTTCCAGCTGAGGAATTTCCTACCTTGAAGAAATTTGAGAGTACAAACCAGATGGTGATTAAAGATGATCTCCTAAAAGAAATGATTCGAAAAACGGTTTTTGCATGTTCTACGGACGAAAGTCGCCCCTTATTCACTGGCGCATTAGTCGAATTTGCAGATCAACAGTTAGCGATGGTAGCTACAAATACCCATCGGTTGGCAATAAAAAAAGCAATGGTTGAAAAGGCTAATGTATCAGGAAAAATGATTATACCTGGAAAACTATTATCAGAAGTTGCGAAAGTGCTTAGTAATGATCACCCGGTTGATGTGTCAATTCACTGGTTGAGAAATCAAGTAGCCTTTTCTTTTGATAATATTTATATCATGTCGAGAATTATTGAGGGTCAATTTCCTGACTATAAAAAGGTTATTCCAAATGATTTTCTTTCCGAATGCAGTATTTCGGCAGATGTTTTATTTGAAGCTGTAGAAAGGGTTTCTCTACTTGCAAAGGATGGAGAATACAGCATTATAAAAATCAAGTATCTAGAAAATACAATGGAATTGTCTGGCAATAACCCCGATGCCGGAAGTGCAACAGAAATATTGGACGCGACTTTCGATGGAGAACCCTTGGAAATTGCATTTAATGCAAAATACTTAATGGATTTTCTCCGAGTCTCTGGATCAAATAATATTAAATTCCATTTGAAATCATCGTTAAGTCCTGTAATGGTAAGTATTAGTGATGATACCAATTATACTTATATTTTGACTCCGATTAGAACAACAAATTAATCATCATGAAAGAATCAGTAAAAATATCTACGCAAATAATTCAGTTAAACCAATTATTAAAATGGATGGGGCTTTTGGAAACGGGAGGGCAAATAACTTATATATTGAATGACGGAAAAATTTTATTGAATGGCGAAAAAGTCTATGAAAAAAGGAAAAAGATTAGACCAGGAGATACATTATCTATAAATGGAAGAGAGTATTATATTGTTCTTGATGATGTATTGAGCAATGAATATTGAAAGAGTAAAGCTTTATAATTTTCGGAACTACAGGCAGTTTGATTTTACCTTCACAAATGGAGTTCACATTTTTACCGGAAATAATGCTCAAGGAAAAACAAACTTACTTGAAGCAATCTTTTTAGCCGTATTAGGTAAATCATTTCGTGCAGGAAATGATGATGAAATGATATTTTGGGACCAGGAATCAGCTATAGTTGAAATAGATTTTTATAACATTATTGCAGGACATTCACTTAAAATTGAATTAATTCGAAACGAAAAACGCAAGAATACTTTGAATGGTAAAAATATTAATAAACGGGATATTGTCGGGCAATTAAATGCTGTATTGTTCTGCCCAGAAGATTTGTGGCTAATAAAAGGTGGACCGGTTCTACGAAGAAGATTTATTGATTTTTTAATTTCTCAAGTGGACAAAAAATATTATCAAGATTATATTAGGTTTAATCGCGTTATTTTACAACGAAATAATTTACTAAAAAAAATAAATTTAAACTTGGCTAAAATAAAACAATTAGATATCTGGGATGATGAGTTGATTGCACTATCAGAAAAAATATTCATCAGGAGAAAGGAATTTCTAATTGTATTATCGGATATAGCAGGAAAGATTTATACAAAAATATCATGCGGGGCGGAGAGATTTTCGTCCCATTATTCGGTTTTTGGAATCGATGAAGGCTTCAAGGACGATGATACTTATCGCGTATGGTATCAAAATAGACTAAGCGTAGCGCGACAACGTGAAATTATGCGCGGATCTACAGAAGTCGGGCCTCATAAAGACGATATATCTTTCCGGTTTGATGAACACGAAGCAAAATTATTTGGGTCCCAGGGCCAACAAAGAACTGCGATCTTGGCGCTAAAATTGGCAGAAATTGAACTAATGACACAAATTACTGGTGAAAAACCGATTTTACTATTGGATGATGTGATGAGTGAATTGGATGAGTTTCGAAGAAGGAGGTTAATTCAGGAAATTAACGGAAACATTCAGACATTTATAACAGGTACAGTAAAAGAAACAACACTTGAGCAAGTAAAAGCGACTTTTTATTCGGTATCTGAAGGGAAAGTGTCCTTAAATTAGGAGAAGATGAAGAAGTGCAATCAATATCTTTGATTATAAATAGGATACATACAAAACTGATACGTATTGAAGGGTATCAACGAGCATGGGTAGAAAAACACTGGGAAGAAATCGTTGGTAGTAATGCAAGAAAACACTCAATTACACGAAAAATAAAAAATAAAATTCTATATATTAGTGTAGATAGTTCTGTTTGGAATCATAAATTATTTATTGATAAAAAAGGAATTATTGATAAAATTAACCGTACAGTTGACAATGTTATAATCGATGATATCAAGTTCCAAATGGGAAATGATAATGACTTTTACTCCAAGGAAGAGCATATCTCAGCAATACAAATAGAGGAAAAACTTCTCAATAATGACCAAGTAATTCAGAAAAAATTAAATAAAAAAATATTATTATCACTGTTAAATAAGGCAAAAAAGAAGGGCAAATAATTATGTATCTTCATATTGGAACTGACGTATTGTTGAGAGAAAAAGATGTAATAGCAATCATCGGAAGAAAAGGAGAAAAAGATAAGAGCAGAATAAATCGAAGGTTTTTAAAACAAAAAGAGAATGAAGGGAAAATTAATAATATTTCAAATAATAATGAGAAGAGTTTTGTTATAACCTCAGATGATTTTGTCTATATATCACCGATATCACCACAGACTTTATCCAAACGGAGCAGGAAAAAGGAATTTCAGGAGGGCTAGGCAAAATTGAGTGACGAAAAAGAGATTAATGACATTGTAGTGAATGGAAACTATGGAGCAGAACAGATCCAGGTATTAGAAGGCTTAGAGGCTGTTCGCAAACGTCCAGGAATGTATATTGGCAGTACTTCATCTCGCGGATTACACCATTTGGTTTATGAAGTAGTGGATAACAGTATTGATGAAGCATTAGCCGGATATTGCACCAAAGTAGAAGTAACAATTCATCAGGATAATTCCATTTCGGTTTTGGATAATGGCCGTGGTATCCCGGTTGATATGCATGAAACAGGTAAACCAGCTGTTGAAGTTGTGTTGACTATATTGCATGCGGGCGGCAAGTTTGGCGGATCCGGATATAAGGTGTCCGGTGGACTACATGGAGTCGGCGTTTCTGTCGTTAATGCGCTTAGCGAAAGGATGGCAGTCCAGGTTCAACGAGATGGAAAGACACACGAGATTGAATTTGAAAGAGGGAAAACCGTCTCTGGCCTGAAAGTTATCGGTAATACAGAAAATACAGGAACCAGGGTCTGGTTTAAACCCGACGCGGAAGTATTTGAAGAGTTGGATTTCAGCTTTGACACACTCAAACAAAGATTGCGAGAATTGGCATATTTAAATAAAGGATTGATGATTACTCTTTGTGATGAGCGAACCGGTGATTTTAAGGAGTATCATTTTGAAGGGGGCATTATTTCTT
Source organism: uncultured Veillonellaceae bacterium (assembly GCA_964579955.1). GTDB lineage: Bacteria > Bacillota > Negativicutes > UBA1444 > UBA1444 > UBA1444. Next base: position 46,625 of record CAZOJA010000002.1, read on the forward strand.
TTGTTGAGCATTTAAACAAAAATAAAGATGTTTTGCATCCCAAACCAATATTTATTGCTGGCAGCAAAGATACAACAATGGTCGAAGTAGCCATTCAATATAATGATAGTTATATTGAAAACATGCTTACTTTTGTCAATAATATCAACACGCAGGAAGGCGGAACACACCTTAGCGGATTTAAATCAGCGCTGACCAGAACGATTAATGATTATTCCAGAAAAATGAACATATTGAAAGACGCTGATGGAAATCTCAGTGGTGAAGACACGCGTGAGGGACTGACAGCAGTAATCAGCTTAAAAATACAAGAACCGCAATTTGAAGGACAAACAAAATCAAAATTGGGTAATAGTGAAGTTCGTGGCATTGTTGATACAATGGTCTTTGAAAAACTTAGTGAATTTTTTGAGGAAAATCCCGGTGTAGCCAGAAAAATTATTGAAAAAACAATATTGGCCGCACGGGCACGCGATGCTGCGCGTAAAGCCCGAGAGTTAACACGGCGAAAAAGTGCGCTAGAAATCAGTTCTTTACCAGGAAAACTTGCGGATTGTTCAATTCGAGATCCAATGCAAGCTGAAATTTATCTTGTTGAGGGTGACTCTGCGGGAGGTTCCGCAAAACAAGGCCGGGATCGTCGTTTTCAGGCAATTTTACCGTTGCGGGGCAAGATTCTAAACGTCGAAAAAGCCCGCATGGATAAAATTCTCAATAACGAAGAAATTCGAGCGATGATTACGGCCTTTGGGAGTGGAATCGGAATTGATTTTGATATTGAAAAATCCCGGTATGGTAAAATCATCATCATGACCGACGCAGATGTTGATGGGTCGCATATCAGAACATTGTTGTTGACGTTCTTTTATCGCTATATGAAACCACTGGTGGAAAACGGCAGAGTATTCATTGCCCAACCTCCTTTATATTTGGCGAAAAAAGGCAAAGAACACTGGTACTTGTACAATGATGCTGCACTTGAACAATTGATGCAGAGAATTGGACGGCAAGACATTACTTTGCAGCGATATAAAGGATTGGGCGAAATGAACCCGGAACAGTTGTGGCAAACCACAATGAATCCGGAAGAGAGGACATTACTACGTGTAACATTGGAAGATGTCATGGCTGCGGATGATATGTTTTCCGTGTTAATGGGTGACAAGGTCGAACCACGACGAAAGTTTATCGAAGACAACGCCCATTTAGTTAGAAATCTTGATATTTGATGAATGATAGTGTCATCAGGGAGATGAATTATGGATATTAGTCACGGAAAAGTGCAGCCTATCCGCATTGAAGAAGAGATGCAGAAATCCTATATCGACTATGCAATGAGCGTAATTGTCAGCCGCGCCTTGCCAGATGTGCGAGACGGGCTGAAACCTGTTCACCGACGGATTCTTTATGCTATGCATGAAGCGGGGATGGCATCCAACAAACCATATAAAAAATCAGCCCGCATCGTCGGTGAAGTGCTCGGTAAATATCATCCGCATGGGGATTCTTCCGTTTATGATGCCACAGTCAGAATGGCCCAGGATTTTTCCACCCGATATTTGATGGTTGATGGGCATGGCAACTTTGGTTCGATTGATGGCGATTCCGCGGCAGCAATGCGATATACGGAAGTCCGCATGTCAAAAATTGCCGAAGAAATGCTTGATGATATTGAAAAAGAAACTGTCAATTTCGTGCCTAACTATGACGAATCGCTTAAAGAGCCATCCGTGTTGCCAGCCAAAGTTCCCAATCTTCTCATTAATGGAGCAACAGGAATCGCGGTTGGCATGGCGACAAACATCCCTCCGCACAACCTGGGTGAAGTCGTCGATGGACTGGTTAAAATGATTGATTGTCCAGAGACATCACTTGATGAATTGATACAAATTATCCCCGGACCCGATTTTCCAACTGGTGCAATGATCATGGGCAGTGAAGGGATTCGCTCTGCTTATGCTACCGGGCGCGGCTCTATCAGAATGCGGGCCTGTACCAGGATTGAACGCATGAGCAATGGAAAGCAGCGGATCTTGGTCCATGAAATTCCTTACCAAGTAAATAAGGCCAGATTGATTGAGTCAATTGCCGAATTGGTTCGCGATAAGGTAATCGAAGGGATTACTGACTTGCGCGATGAGAGTGATCGCAGTGGAATGAGAATTGTGATGGAGCTGCGTAAGGATACCAATCCGGAAGTTTTACTGAACCAACTATATAAGCACACGCAGTTGCAAGATACCTTTGGCGTGAACATGTTAGCGCTTGTTGACGGTCGCCCGCGTACTCTGGGATTAAAGGATATTTTGACACATTACCTGAACCACCAGAAGGAAATCGTCGTTCGACGAACCCAGTACGACCTGAAAAAGGCGCGAGACAAAGCGCATATTCTTGAAGGCTTGCGTATCGCGCTTGATCACATCGATTCCGTAATCAATACGATTCGAGAAGCAAGAACGGTTGAGTTGGCAAGAGTCGCCCTCATGGAGATCTTCTCCTTGTCAGAAAGACAGGCCCAGGCGATTCTTGACCTAAGACTGCAACGCCTGACCGGGTTGGAGCGAGACAAAATTGAACAAGACTATCGTGAAACGGTCGATTTGATTCACTATCTGGAATCAGTGTTAGCTGATGAAAAAATGGTTTATGCGATTATTCGTGAAAATCTGCTTGAAATGAAGCGGAAATTCGGCGATAAACGACGAACGCAGATTATTCAACAGATGCAGGATTTCACTAATGAAGACCTGATCGCCGAAGAGGACATCGTGATTACGATCACTCATTCCGGCTATGTCAAACGACAACCGATCGATACTTATCGAAGCCAAAAAAGAGGCGGTCGGGGGATTCAAGGCGCCGGAACCAAGGAGGAAGATTTTGTCGAGCACCTGTTCACCTCGACAACGCATCACCATGTACTCTTCTTTACCAGCCGCGGACGAGTCTTTGTGTTGAAAGGATATGAATTGCCGGAAGCCAGTCGGACCGCACGGGGCACTGCGATCATCAACCTCCTGTCATTGCAACCGGATGAAAAAGTGACGACAGTAATCCCCATCAGGGAGTTTGTCGAAGGTGCGTTCCTCTTTATGGGAACACGAAATGGAATCGTTAAGAAAACGAATTTGATGGAATTCGACTCGGTTCGCAAAAATGGCCTGATTGCCATCGCTTTGGACGACGATGACGACTTGATTGGGGTCAAGCTGACAGACGGGTGCCAAACGATCATCATGGGAACGCGCGACGGGATGGCAATCACTTTCTCAGAAGAAGATGTCCGTCCAGTAGGCCGAACCGCCCGCGGAGTCAAAGGAATCAACTTGCAGGAACTAGATGCGATTGTCGGCATGGAAATCATGACGCCGAACAGCCAAGTTCTAGTTGTATCAGAACAAGGCTTCGGCAAAAGAACTGCCGTAGATCAATATCGACCACAGACGCGGGGAGGCAAAGGCCTGATTAACTTAAAGGTGACAGAGAAAACGGGTGCCGTCGTTGGTTTAAAAGTTGTAAAACAAGAGCAAGATCTTCTACTGATAAACAATGACGGGATCATCATTCGGATGGATGTAGGCCAAATTCGGGTTAGCGGGCGCAATACCCAAGGAGTGGCGTTAATGCGGATGGTTGATAATCAAAGGATTGTTGCTCTTGCCATGGTGGAAAAATCAGGCGATGATCCTGATAAGTCTGCAGTGATAATCACACCCTTAAACACCGATTTGTCAGAAGAATAATTGAACAAACAATTTCGACGATTCATTGACAACCCTCTAACTGCATGATAAGATTAAAATCCCAGAAGTGATTTATCGATGGGGAAAACGAAAGTCGTTTTCCCCATCGGCATCCAAATCAATATTTTTGATAAAAGTTTTGATAGGGTGTTGACAGTCACTAGGGCCTGTGCTAATATATAAAAGCGTCGTGAGACGGGGTTCCTTGAAAACTGAACAAAGAGACAGCACAAAACGCGTGAGAGCGCCAGA
>CAZOJA010000003.1:0-45337 GCA_964579955.1 uncultured Veillonellaceae bacterium
CGCAGCTGCTGGGTCATGGCAGGGGTTATTTGTACCCGCACGACTTTCCGGACGGTTATGTCGACCAACAATACTTGCCGGAGGCTCTGGCAGGCACAGTCTATTATCAACCGACAGCGTTTGGCGCGGAGCAGCGGCTGATGACACTGATGAAGCAGCGGCGACAAAGACCGCAAAAGAAATGACCGAAAACGGAGGTGCTCTCTGTTGCTGTCAAAAAAGCCGGAACGAGTCTTACGGCAGAAACTGAACGCCAGTCGGGAAAAATTCCGGCAATATATTGAGCATGCTCCGGACGGGGTTTTTGTTGTTGACGAAGCAGGCAGGTATCGCGAGGTCAATCCGGCAGGCTGCCGAATCACGGGTTATGCAAAACAGGAATTGCTTGATATGTCGATTGCGGATATACTTGCTCCGGAGGATCTAGCAGCAGGACTGGCCTGTTTTGCCGACCTGAAACATAGTGGCGTGATGCAGGCTGAGTTTCGATTTCGTCACCGCGACGGATCTTTACGCTGGTGGTCGGTTGATGCTGTTAAATTGACGGATTCTCGCTTTCTTGGTTTTTGCCGGGATATCACCGACCGAAAGATGGTCGAGGCAACGCAGAATTTTTTGCTGCAATCAGGTTATGGCAGGCCGGATGAAGACTTTTTTGCCGCGTTGGCGCGTCATCTGGGCGATACATTGGGTGTCTACTACGTCTGCATAGACCGATTGATGGGCGACAAGCAGACGGCGCAGACCGTGGCGATTTATTGTGACGGACATTTTGAAGATAATCAGGAATACACCTTGGCCGATACGCCCTGCGGCATGGCGATTGATCGGTCATTTTGCTTTGTTCCCCGCGATGTGGCTGCACTATTTCCGCGCGATCCGGTACTGCCGTTGTTGCAGGCGGAAAGTTATCTGGGGACGACCTTGGTTGACTTTGGCGGCAATCCGATCGGCCTGATTGCCTTGCTGGACCGCAAGCCGATGGAAAGTAGACGGATGGCCGAAACGTTGCTGCGGATGGTTTCGGTTCGCGCTGCCGGCGAACTTGAACGGCTGCAGGGAGTGAATGCGTTAAAGAAAAGCGTGGCCGTGCAGGCGGTTTTGTGTGAAATCGCCCAGGCGGCGGTCGTATGCAACAGCCTGGAAGAGATCTATGCTACCGTGCACAGATTGGTAGCGAGGGTATTGCCGGCAAAGATATTCTACTTCGCATTTGTCGATGAAACGACAAATCGGGTCTATGTGCCGTATTGTTCGGATGAAATGGATTATGTGCCCCGCGATAGAATTGTCGGGCGAGGATTGACGGAATATGTGATGCGCCAGGGTCAGGCGATGCATGTCACGGCGGAAGGAATCGAAGCGTTGATGGCTGCGGGAGAGATATCATTGCGATTTGCCAAGCAGCTGGATTATCTGGGCGCGCCGCTAATGACACCGCAGGGGAAATCCATCGGTGTGATTGCAATGAATCTGCCCCGCGGGCATGAGGCATTTTGCAGGGAGCATGTAGAAGTGCTTTCCGCAGTCGCCGCGCAGGTTTCGCTGGCCATCATCCGTAAACAGGGAGAAGCTGCGCTGGCCGAAAGTGAGGCTCGTTACCGGGCCTTGATCGAACAGGCGCCGGAAGCGATCCTGGTGCTCGAACCTGGAAGTGGCGCGATTCTGGAGACCAATACCCGGTTTACCGAGCGGTTTGGCTATGATCTGCGCAGGGATGGGCCATTGCGGGCCCAGGACATTGCGCTGGATTCGGAGGCGAACGTCGCAGCGCTGCTGGAGCGATCGCAGCAAGACGGTTCGTTGCCTTTGCAGCGAAGGGTTGTCAGGCATCGGAACGGATTTCTGGTCGAAGTGGAACGTTCCGCCACGATTGTCAGATATCGGAACCGAAGTCTGCTTACCGTGACGTTGCGGGATGTTTCGGATGAAATCCGGCGAGAACGCGAGATCCATCGCGATGCGCAACTTGCTACGCGGGTGCAGAATGCGATGCTTTCCGCTCCTTCTTCTTCGCAACATCTTGAAATCGCAATTGTTTATCAACCCCATAGTTATGTCGGCGGCGATTTGTATTTTTTGGACTGGCGCTACAACAGTAAAGTCCTGCGCGGATTTTTGGTGGACACCTCCGGTCACGGTTTAAGCACTGCCTTGCATACTTCCGCCATGCACGTATTGTTGCGGGAAGTCAACGAAATGGATCTGCCGATTTCCGAACAGATGAGATGGCTTAATCTTAAGGCCCATGACTATTTTGATGAAGGCACTTTTGCCGGTGCGCTGATTTTTGAACTGGACTTACAGACCCGTTCCTTGCGTTGGGTCCACGCCGGAATCCCCGAAATATGGATCTCGACGCGCCAGCAGCGTGGTTTCGTTCGCCGTGAAGGACTGTTTCTCGGCATCAAGCTGGATGAACAGTTTGAAATGCATGAATTGCCGGTGGAGCAAACGGATATCTTCTGTTTTTTGACCGATGGGTTATCGGATATGATTGGTAAACAGTCGATGCAGGAGTTGTCGCAGAGCTATCCGGAGCTGGTTGGCGAACTGCGACGCATGGCGGATTCTCCAGGACGGAGGGATGATGCGACTGCGATCTGCCTGTTGGTGAGAGCTTTGCCGGACAAGGAAATTTGCCATTCCTGCTGGCCGCGCAGTTTTCATTTCAACGGTTATGGCGATTACCGCCGCTTCAAGGTTGAAGTGAGCCGGATTATCGCTGAAGTCACCGGTTTGTCGCATTCGCTGCAGGAAGTGGCCGTCAATGAAGCGGTTGCCAATGCGATGGAATGCAGGGATGGCGCTCCGCGCCAACATCATGCCCGGCTGCGGTTCAACCGGTTCGGAAAATGGTTCATTGTTCGTGTCAGAACGTCCCGCCTCGGCTTCGCCGGCAATGCTTTGTTGCGTATGTTGCGGGCACATCCGGCAGATATGTTCTCGTATGGCGAAGACGCGACGATGGGGCGAGGGATTCCCATCATGTTGTCGCTTGCTCATCGCATGCTCTACAATAGTGAAGGAACGGAGGTCTTGTTGGCTTGGAAGTTGCCCATTGCTGCACCTGAGGAAAAATAATTTGCCAAACGGCTTTGACTATTCGGTATGGGTGTGGTATATTTAAACCGTAAATCCGATTAAATTAGTCGGAATAAGGGGAGCCTATATGAAAGTATCTACCAAAAGCAGATATGGACTTGCCGCGATGGTCGATTTGGCAGAGCAATACGGAAAAGGGCCTGTGGCACTGCGCAGCGTGGCTGCCAGGCAAGAGGTCTCGGAGCATTACCTGGAACAATTGATGTCCAACTTGCGCAAAGCGGGTTTTGTTCGTAGCATTCGCGGTGCACAGGGAGGCTATGTATTGGCCAGAGAGCCGAAATCGATCAGCGTCGGGGAAATCGTCCGCGCCATGGAAGGGCCGATTGCACCGGTCGATTGCCTTTTGGCCGAACCTGGAGAAGAAAATCCATATTGCGACAAGACCTGCAGTTGCATCCGGCGCAACATCTGGCAAAAGATGGGCGACAGCATCAATGATACCCTGGATTCCATTTCATTGGCTTCGCTCTGTAGAGAAGGATCGGGAACGAATGAGAAGGAAAGAGGCGAACGCGACGTATGAAAAAGGTGTATTTTGACAACGCGGCGACCACACAGACGGACAAGGACGTTGCAGCGACTGTGCTCGAATATATGACGAACACATTCGGCAATCCGGGCAGCGTGCATGCATTCGGCCGGGAGGCGAGGAAGGCGGTGGATATCGCCCGCGAACGGGTGGCAAATTTGATCGGCGCTCAGCCGAATGAGATTTTCTTTACCTCCGGCGGCACGGAAAGCGATAACATTTCCATCAAAGGGGTCGCCTACGCCAATCGTAACCGCGGCAAACACATCATCACTTCGGCGATCGAGCATCATGCGGTGCTAGAGCCTTGCGAAGCGCTGAAGAAAGAAGGGTTCGACCTGACGATCCTGCCGGTTGACGAATTCGGCCGGGTTGATCCGGAGACGTTGAAAACGGCGATCCGACCGGATACGATTTTGATCAGCATCATGTTCGCCAACAATGAAGTCGGCACGATTCAACCCATTGCCGAAATCGGCGCCATCGCCCGTGAACGCGGCATTTACTTTCACACCGACGCGGTTCAGGCGGTGGGTAACTGGCCGATCGACGTCAAAGCGATGAATATCGACCTGCTGACGATGTCCGGCCATAAGTTCCATGCACCCAAAGGTGTAGGCGCCTTGTATGTGCGCAAGGGAGTCCGGATTCGTTCGTTGCAGCAGGGAGGCGGTCAGGAACGGCACATGCGTCCAGGCACGGAAAACGTTCCTGGTATCGTCGGCCTTGGCATGGCGGCAGAAAAAGCCCAGTCGGAAATGTCGGAGAAAATCGACCGCACCAAGAAGTTGCGCGATCGATTATTGGCCGGGATCATGGAGAACGTGCCGGAAATCAAGTTGAACGGGCATCCCACGCTCCGACTGCCAGGCAATGTGAATGTCAGCGTAATCTATATTGAAGGGGAGTCCTTGTTGCTGAACCTCGACATGAAAGGGATCGCGGCTTCCAGCGGATCGGCCTGTACATCGGGATCGTTGGATCCTTCCCATGTATTGCTGGCAATGGGCCTGGATCACGCTACCGCCCACGGTTCGCTCCGGTTGAGCCTCAGCAAGATGAACACAGATGAAGACGTAGATTACTTTTTGGCCGAATTTCCCGCCATCGTGGCCAGACTGAGGAGCATGTCTCCCCTATATGCCACGCGTGGCAGCCAGTCCGCCCAGCGCTGTGAATCGGCGTCATGCAAAGAATCAGAATGTGAAATCAGGGGGTCGTGAATCATGTATACGGAAAAAGTAATGGATCATTTCTCCAATCCGCGCAATGTCGGCGAATTGAAAGACGCCGACGGCGTCGGTGAAGTGGGGAACGCCAAATGCGGCGATATCATGAAGATTTTTCTCAAGGTGGAGAATGGAATCATTGAGGATGTCAAATTCCAGACCTTTGGCTGCGGAGCTGCCATTGCCACCAGCAGCATGGTGACAGAAATGGTCAAAGGGAAAACTCTGGAAGACGCACTGCGGATTTCCAACGAGGCCGTTGCCGAAGCGCTTGATGGCCTGCCGCCGGTGAAAATGCACTGTTCCAATCTGGCGGCTGATGCAGTGCATGCCGCGATCAAGGATTATATCGCAAAACATCCTGCCTGAACCACGAACGAATTGGCAGGCAACTATTCGGAGCGGGATTGCCACGGCAGTCCCGTTCTGTCTTGTCATCGGTTGTTGTCCCCGGCAAATTGACAAGGGTTCGTATTATTAGGTATAATTCCTTGAGAATGCGCCCTGTAGGCCAATTGGAGGTTAAGAAGCATGACCGGAAATGAATTGAGACAAAAGTACCTACAGTTCTTTGCTGGGAAAGAACATCTGATTCTGCCCAGTTATCCGCTCATCCCCGACAATGACCCGAGCCTGTTGTTGATCGGTGCCGGTATGGCTCCCTTCAAGCCGTTTTTCACCGGCAAGATGAATCCACCCAAGCTGCGGATCGCCACATCGCAGCGTTGCATCCGCACCGGCGACATCGAAAACGTTGGCCGGACCGCCCGTCATCACACCTTCTTCGAGATGCTGGGCAATTTTTCGTTTGGCGATTATTTCAAAAAAGAAGCGATTGCCTGGGCCTGGGAGTTCGTCACCAAAGAGTTGGGACTGGCGCCGGACAAGCTCTGGATTACGATTTATACCGATGACGACGAGGCGTTTGAAATTTGGAACAAGGATATCGGATTGCCGCCGGAACGGATTATCCGGATGGCGGATAATTTCTGGGAAATCGGCACCGGCCCCTGTGGTCCTTGCTCGGAGCTCTATGTGGACCTGGGCGAGGAGCGCGGCTGCGGCAAACCGGAGTGTGCGGTAGGCTGCAATTGCGATCGCTTCCTGGAAATCTGGAATCTGGTGTTTACGCAGTTTGATCGCGATGAGGCCGGAAAGTATACACCGCTGGCCAAAAAGAACATTGACACCGGCGCCGGACTGGAACGGATCGCATCGGTGCTGCAAAATAAGAAGTCCAATTTTGAAACGGACCTGCTGTTTCCGATCATCGAGCACACGATGAAAGTCGCCGGTGTCGAATACGGCCAGGCTGTTCGCAGCGATATTTCGCTGAAAGTGATAGCCGACCATGCCCGTAGCGTCACGGTGATGATTTCTGACGGGATCCTGCCGTCGAACGAAGGGCGCGGTTATGTGTTGCGACGCTTGTTGCGCCGGGCGGTTCGTCATGGACGCTTGTTGGGTATTGAGAAGCCGTTTTTGGTCGATATTGTCGATGTTGTGGCGGAAATCTTCCGTGAACCCTATCCCGATATTGGTGAAAAGCGCGATTATATCAAAAAAGTGATCCAGCTGGAAGAAGCCCGGTTCAGCGAAACGCTGGCCCAGGGCACCGAGCTGTTGACTCAGCATATCGAAACCGTCAAGGCCGCTGGCGGCGAAATCCTCGACGGTGCGATAACCTTTAAATTGTATGACACTTTTGGCTTCCCGTGGGAATTGACTGCGGAAATTCTCGAAGAACACGGCCTGAAGCTCGACAAAGCCGGTTTCGACCAAGCGATGGCCGAACAGCGTGAACGGGCCAGGGCGGCACGTCATGAAGCGGACGCTGCGGTCAGCATTCCCGACTTGTCCGGTTTGGCCAATCAGAAACTGACAGTGGATTATTCGGCGACTGCTGCAACGGTGGTCTGCCTGTTCCGTGAAGGCCGTATCGTCGAAGAGACCCGTGATGGCGAAGAAGTGGCGGTGATACTCGATGTTACGCCGTTTTACGCCGAGGGCGGCGGACAGGTGGGAGATACCGGCGTGCTGACCGGCCCACTGGGCAAGCTGGAAGTCGCGACAACCCGCAAATTGCCTGATGGAACCGTATATCATCTCGGTACGGTGACCGAGGGTTTCCTGAAACAGGGTGACCGGGTGCAGCTGGAACTCAGTTCGGAACGCAAAGCCGCCATCACCCGCAATCATACGGCGACGCATCTGTTGCACGCCGCTCTGCGCGAAACGCTTGGCAGCCATGTAAACCAGGCCGGATCCTATGTCGGACCCGACCGGCTGCGGTTCGATTTTTCCCATTTTGCCGCCATGAGTCCGCAGGAACTGACCACTGTCGAGCAGGCGGTCAATCGGTCCGTTTTGGCCAATGCTTCGATCGGCGTATTGGAAACCAGTCAGGAAATGGCCAAACAAATGGGCGCGATGGCTCTGTTCGGCGAGAAATACGGTGAAAAGGTCCGGGTCGTCGTTGTCGGCGACATATCCAAAGAATTGTGCGGCGGAACGCATGTTTCCGCAACCGGTGAGATCGGTCTGTTCAAGATTGTCGGTGAATCCAGCATCGGGTCCGGTCTGCGCCGGATCGAGGCGGTCACCGGTTTGGCGGCGCTGGAGTATGCGAATCAGCGTGAAGCGATGCTGGAATCTGCGGCCCAATTGTTGAAGACCCGGCCGGAAGAACTGGTCAGCCGCCTGGAGCAGGCGTTGAACCACAGCAAGGAACTGGAGAAGGAACTGGCCGCCATGCAGGTGAAACAGGCAAAAACCATCGTGCAGGGGCTGCTGCAACAGGTGACCGAAGTCAAAGCCCTCCCCGTCGTTGCTGCGGCTGTCGATGCACCCGACATGGATGCGCTGCGGTCGATGGCCGATATGGTCCGCGACAGCCTGAAGACGGGAGTGGTCGTTTTGGGCGCCGTTGTAGGTGACAAGGTCAATTTCGTCGCAATGGCAGGCAAGGAAGCGGTCGGTCGCGGTGCGCACGCCGGTAATATCGTCAAGGAAGTTTCGCTGGCTGCTGGCGGCGGCGGCGGCGGTCGCCCGGAAATGGCCCAGGCTGGCGGCAAGAACCCGGAAAAATTATCTGAAGCGCTTGGCCTGGTCGGACCGATTTTGGAGAAGCAGTTGCGCTGAAGTATCAATCCCGCGCGATATGGCAGGAACCTTGCGTGAACTTGTCGAATCATGATCTTCAGAACCACCGGTTGTAACGCTGGAAGATAGGGGATGGATAACGTGAGTTTTTCTGCCGATGATACAATTCATAAACCGCTCGAGGTCGGTGAGCTTCTTGCAAAGGGCGTTACCAATACTGCTTTTGACGAAACGATGAAGTTCGTCGTGGAAAAAGAAAAAACAGAGGCCGGCAAGATTTTTGACGCCGTATACGCTGCACTGACGGAAAAGGGATATAATCCGATCAATCAACTGGTGGGCTACCTGTTGTCCGGCGATCCAACCTATATCACAAACTATAAGGAAGCCCGCAGTCAGATCCGCCGGGTGGAGCGCGATGAATTGCTGGAGGAACTGGTGAGGTTCTACCTGAAAGACCGCTAAGGCAAAAAGAGGATGCCGCCGCTGTGATTCGTATTCACGGCGGCGTTTTCCATTCTTCATCCAGCAAGACGGGAGGGTGCATGCAATGCGAATTATGGGACTGGATCTGGGAGAGACGAGAATCGGTGTGGCGCTCAGCGACGAACTGCTGTTGACGGCACAGGGACTCTGTGTGATCCATAGCCGTGGTATTGCCAATGACCTGGCACAAGTGCTCGAACTGATCGAATCGCATGCTGTCACCGAACTTGTCATCGGTTTGCCGCGCAACATGGACGGCAGTTGCGGCGTCATGGCCGAGAAAGCGAAGGATTTCGGCCGTAGGATCGCTGAACGCAAACCGGAGCTGAAACTGGAATATTGGGATGAACGACTGACCACGACGGCAGCGCAAAGGGTCCTGGTCGATGCGGACATGAGCCGTTCGCGTCGTCGCAAGGTTGTGGACAAGGTTGCCGCCGGACTGATCCTGCAGGGGTACATGGACCTGCGGGCGCGTCGCGCAGCCGCTTCCTCTCATTGACGCGGCATTGACAGGGCCGGATTTATAGTATACGATTATTTCGCAGTATTTTTTTGGGAGGTGCGGTATGGCAGATTTTGAACATGATGAGGCAGAAGAAGTAGATATTTTTACCGATGAAGAAGGCAATGAGTATTATGTTCATCGCTATGTAGATGTCGGCAATAAGAAATACGCCATCCTGGTTTATATCGACGATTCGGAGGAATATGACGAATCAGCCGAGGAGTGCGGTTGCGGCGACGATTCCTGCGATTGCGACGACGATTGCGAAGTAGAGATCGCCAGGGTCGAAACGCTGTCGGATGGCGAACAGGCTTTTGTTTTCATTGATCCGGAGGATCCGGAATATGATAAAGTTTGCGAGGCTTACGAGAAGCTGATGGATTCCGAACCTTATGAAGCCTAACCGGCTTCTTTTTTTCTGCAGCCCTGATTCCGGCAAAGGCGCCGGAAACCAACCCGGTTTCGTCCGCAAGCGTACCGTGATCATGGTTGCCATTGGTTTGATCCTGGCTGTGATAGCAGGCGGCGCCTATTGGTACGGTGAACAGATGAAACCGGTCGCGTCTGCCGATGCCAAACCGCAGACCATCAAAGTGAAACCCGGCATGACAAGCGGTGCGATCGCCGATGCGCTGCTGGAAAAAGGCCTGATTCGCAACCGGACGGCCTTTTTGCTGGCGGCGCGCCAGGCAGGCCTCGATAAGTCGCTGCAGGCCGGCGAGTACGCTGTTTCGCGCGCGATGACCGTTGAGCAGATTATTGAGGTCATGGCCAAAGGAATCACGGTCTATTCCGAATTCACGGTCCCGGAAGGGTTTACCGTGGAACAGATTGCTGCCTTGCTGGAAGAAAAGGGGCTGGCACGCAAGGAGCGCTTTCTTGCGCTGGCCAGAGACTATTCGCCGTTTGATAAACGGGAGCGTCCGAATGTGAAATACCGGGCCGAGGGTTTTTTGTTTCCCGACACTTACCGGATCAGCCGCGGCGCCAGTGAAGAAATGATTCTGCAGACGATGGCGCAGGAGTTTTCCCGCAAATTTACGCCGGAACTTCAGGCGAAGGCCCAGTCGATCGGTCTGTCGGCTTATGAGGTTATCGTACTGGCTTCCCTGATCGAACGGGAGGTTCAGCTGGCCAAAGAACGGCCGATGGTAGCCCGCGTATTCCTGAACCGGATCAAAATCGGAATGCCGTTGCAGTCCTGCGCGACAATCCAGTATATCCTCGGCTATGCCAAGGAAGAATTGACGATCGCCGATACGCAGCTTCCATCGCCATACAATACCTATCTGCATCAGGGAATGCCGCCAGGACCGGTGGCGAATCCCGGCCTGTCGTCGATACAGGCGGCGCTCAACCCGGCCGAAGGCGACTGGCTCTATTTCGTCATTGACGGTAAGACGGGCGGGCATCGATTCAGTCGCAGCCTGGCGGAACATGAGGCTGCGATCCAACAGATCGGGAAATGAGGAGTTTTGTGAACATACCGGAACTGCTGGCGCCGGCCGGCGACATGGAACGATTGAAAGTGGCGCTGGCCTATGGCGCCGATGCCGTCTATCTGGGCGGCAAAAATTTTGGCTTGCGTGCTTTTTCCGGCAATTTTTCGCCGCAGGAACTGACGCAGGCTTGCGTGTACGCCCACGAAAGGGGCCGCAAGGTATACGTCACCGTGAATGTTTTCCCCCATAATGCTGAGATTCATGCGCTACCCGATTATTTGAAGCAACTGGCCGAGGCGGGTTGCGATGCGATCCTGGTGGCCGATCCCGGCGTGTTTTGCCTGGCGCGGGAACTGATCCCGCAAATCCCGGTTCATATCAGCACCCAGGCGAACACTACCAACTGGCGTGCGGCAAAATTCTGGCAGGAACAAGGGGCAGAGCGTGTTGTGCTGGCCCGTGAATTATCGTTGGCAGAGATCGTGGAAGTCCGCCAGAACGTTTCATTGGAACTGGAATGTTTTGTCCATGGCGCGATGTGCGTTTCCTATTCGGGTCGTTGCCTGATGAGCGCCTACATGACCGGACGGGCTGCCAACCGCGGTGAATGCGCCCAGCCTTGCCGCTGGCGCTACGCGCTGGTGGAAGAGAAGCGGCCGGGACAGTTTTTTCCGCTGGAAGAAGACGAACGGGGTACTTACATCCTGAATTCGCGCGATTTGTGCCTGCTGGAGCAACTGCCTGAACTGGCGGCCGCCGGCGTGCAAAGCTTCAAAATCGAAGGCAGGATGAAAAGCGTCCATTATCTGGCGACGGTGGTCCGCGTATACCGTGAGGCGCTGGATAGCCTGGCGAGACAGACGAGTGGGTCGAAGTCCGCTGCAGGGCAGAACATGCAGCAATGGCTGCAGGAAATAGAAAAAGCAGGTAGTCGCGGCTATACGACCGGTTTTTATTACGGCCAGTTGGCGGACGATTCCCAGGAGTATGAAACGGTCCGTACCCTGCCGGAATGGGAATATGCCGGACTGGTCAAGGACTGGGACGCACTCGCCGGCAGGGCGCTGGTGGAACAGCGCAACCATATGCAACTGGGTGACGAAATCGAGGTGCTCAGACCGGCGGGCGCAGTGACGCGTCAGCGATTGACCGAGATGACCGATGCCGATGGAGCTCCTCTTACCTTTGCCCCGCACCCGCAACAAATGCTGTGGATCCGGCTCGATACTGCGGCTGGCGAGTTCGCCATGTTGAGAAGACGCCGGCGTGAGTAGCCAAAAGGCAATCGCTTGTGATAAAATTAAAAAACTAACAAGATCGTGTGGTATTGAGGATATGCAAACGAAAGAAAAGCGAATTCTGGTCCTGCATGGACCGAATCTGAATATGCTGGGCAAACGGGAGCCCGATGTATACGGCGCGGCGACACTGGAGCAACTGAACGCCGAACTGGCGGCGCAGGCCGCTTCCCTGGGAGTTGCGGTCGAATTCCGTCAGACCAACCATGAAGGGGTCATGGTCGACATGATCCAGGCGGCAGACGGGGCATTTGACTGCATCATCATCAATCCGGCGGCATTCACGCATTACAGCATCGCGGTCAGAGATGCATTGGCGGCGATTTCCACACCGGCGATCGAAGTGCACTTGTCCAACATCTACCGACGGGAAGAATTTCGTCATCATTCCGTCACTGCCCCCGTCACTGTCGGTCAGATTGCCGGGTTTGGCCCACAGGGATACATTTTGGCGCTGCACGCCGCTCTGGGCATTATCGGGCGTGGAGGCTCCAATCCTTGAAAAACTGCTGCCATTATGAAAAACTGGTCGACTGGCTGCAACAACAGGCATTGCCAGCGGTTTTGATCACCGATCGGATTCATGTGCGTTATTTCAGCGGTTTTGCCGGTTCGGCCGGCGTGTTGGTGGTATCGCCAACGGCGCGCAAGCTGTTTGTTGATTTTCGATATGTCGAACAGGCAAGGCAGACCGCTCCTGAGTTCGAGACGGTCAAGTGTCAGACGAACCCGCTGGATGCGGCGGTCGAGTATCTGCAAAAGCAGGACTTGACGCGAATCGGTTTTGAAACGGATTCTTTGACGGTTGCCGAGTTCCGGCGGATTACCGCTAGAATTGCCGAAAATTTCTGGACTCCGGTAGGGCTGGATTCGCTGCGGACCGTAAAGACGGCGGCGGAGATCGCAAAAATCGAAGCGGCGGCCCGAATCCTTGATCAGGCGTTCGCAAGAATTTTGCCTTTGATCCGGCCGGGAATCGCGGAACAATCTCTGGCGGCCAGTCTGGAATATGAAATGCGCCAACTGGGTTCCGAACGGACCGGTTTTGCCACGATTGTCGCCAGCGGGCCACGTGCGGCGTTGCCGCACGGCCTGGCCTCCGAGCGGCGTCTGGCGTCTGGCGACCTGGTGGTGTTCGATTTTGGCGCGGTGTTCGAAGGGTATCACTCGGATATGACGCGCACGGTTTGCCTGGGAGCTGCCAGCCCCAAGCAGCGGCAGATTTATGATACCGTGTTGTCGGCTCAGCTGGCTGGCTTATCGGCAGTTCGCCCCGGCGCTCTCTGCCGGGAAGTTGACCGGGCGGCCCGAAAAATCATTGAAAACGCGGGATACGGCGAATTTTTCGGACATGGGCTGGGTCATAGCGTGGGGCTTGCCATTCACGAGACTCCTCGGTTATCGCCGCTGGCCGGCGAGGCTCGACTGGAGACGGGCATGGTGGTTACGGTGGAACCGGGAATCTACCTGCCGGAATGGGGCGGTGTCCGGATTGAGGACCTAGTGGTCGTGACTGCTGACGGGTGCCGCATTCTGAGCCATACGACCAAGCAGTTGCTGGAACTGACATAAGGATCATTTCGATGATCTGAAATTTTCATTAGAATGAAAGGGTGGATTGCAGATGATTTCGAGTAATGATTTTCGTAACGGCGTGACGGTGGAGATGGATGGAGATGCCTGGCAGGTCATTGATTTCCAGCACGTCAAACCTGGCAAGGGCGCGGCATTTGTGCGGGCGAAAATGAAGAACATCCGAACCGGATCGGTCGTGGAAAAAACCTTCAATGCCGGCGAAAAAATGGCGCGGGCCCATCTGGACAATCGTCAGATGCAATTCTTGTACGAATCGGATGGCGCGTACCATTTCATGGACAATGAAAACTTTGAGCAGACTTCGATGACGGCCGAGCAACTCGGTGGCGCAAAGAATTTCCTCAAGGAGAACATGAATATCGGCGTACAGTTTTATCAAGGTGCGATTATGGGCGTTGAATTGCCGGTGGCAGTTGAACTGCGCGTAGTTGAAACCGACCCGGGGATTCGTGGCGATACGGCGACCGGCGGGACCAAACCGGCCAAACTGGAGACCGGTCATGTGGTAAAGGTTCCCTTCTTCATCAATGTCGGCGACGTGTTGCGCGTTGACACCCGGACCGGCGACTATCTCGAACGGGCATAGACTGTCGGACAATTTGTAGCTGCGACGACTCGAGAAATCCCGTTTCGGCGGGATTTTTTTGTGGAGCCGGAAAGTTGCCGGATGCTCTTGATGAATATGCATAAAAAAGCAGGGATATTCACTCACCGGGTTGAATTATAGAATTTAGAAATGAAAGATCTTCAGGCCTTCGGCCTTTGGCAGGGGAGGGGCGAAATGGACAACTCCAGGAAAAGCGGCCCGACGGGCGATGAACCGATGGATCTCGGCAGTGTCCGGATTGCTGACGAAGTCATTGCCTCCATTGCCGGGATAGCCACGATGGATGTTCCCGGCGTGGTCGGCATGAGCAGCGGCCTTATAGGCGGCATGGCCGAAATGATGGGGAAGAAGAGCACCTCGAAAGGGGTCAAGGTTCAGGTGGGCGCGCGGGAAGTGGCTGTCGACCTGTATATTGTCGTCGAATATGGTTTGCGGATTCCCGATGTCGCGCTGCAAGTCCAGGAAAAAGTCAAAGAAGCGGTGGAAATCGCCACCGGCCTCACAGTTTTGGAAATCAACGTCCATGTCCAAGGCGTCGGGTTTTCCCGCAGTGACACGGATGAAGACCTCAGGGTGCGATAGAGGGGGATGAACGATGAGCATAATTGACCGGATAATCCTGTCGATTTACACGATACTGCTGATGTTGCTGTCATTAACCTCTATCCTGTTGTCGCTGAAGGTATTGCCGCAAGGGTATTGGCAACAGGGACTTGCCTTGATCTATGGCCGCTGGGAGGCTGCGTTGATCGGCGGCGTGTTTTTTCTTGTCAGTATTCGACTGCTGCTGGCGGGACTGCGTTCGCGGCGCGGCCCGAACAAAATCGTGCATCAGACGGAAATGGGCGTGGTCGAGATTTCGATCGGCGCCGTGGAAGAACTGATCGCAAAAACCGCGCGACACACCCGTGGCGTCCGTAATGCCAAAGTCCATATCCGGCAACTGGGTCATGAAGTCAAAGTCGATATGAGGATCGTCGTCGGGCCGGAGTACAATATTCCCCAGGTGGCGGCGGAAATCCAGCAACGGACCCAGGAATACCTGAAAAACACCGTCGGGATTTCTATGACCGAAGTGCGGATCATGGTCAATGACATATCCAACGAATTCAAAAGCAAAACGCGTGTGGACTGAGTGCGGGAGGTGTAACGAACATGGATCCGCTATTGTTTCAGGAGATCTGGCGGGCTCACAGCGGTAAAATCAGCGGAGTTCTCATCGGCTTCATACTGGGCTTGCTGATCCTTGCCATCGGATTTTTTCAGGCCCTGTTCGTGTTGTTTTGCATGATTGTCGGTTATGTGATCGGCAAACGGATTGATGATAAAGAAGACCTGATGGAGATTTTGGATCGGCTATTGCCGCCCGGAACCCATCGATAGGATAGGAGCGTCAATAATACAATGAGTCGAAGAAAAGCCCGGGAAATTGCACTGCAGGTACTCTTCCACATCGATTTCACCGGCGGCTCGCCAGAGGAAATCATACCGGCGGTTTACTCCATGCAGGAAATCGAGTTTTCGGAGTCGGTCAACGAATATGTGGAGTGGATTGTCGCCGGGACGTTGGCGCATCGGGAAGAAATCGACCGACAAATATCCGAGCTGGCCAAGGATTGGAAGCTGGAACGCATGGGCGGCGTGGACCGGGCGATTACCCGGATGGCTATTTTTGAAATCAAATATGGCGAAGATAAGGTTCCGCCGCGGGCGGCGGTCAATGAAGCGGTTGAATTGGCCAAACACTTCGGCTCAGACGAGTCGGGCCGGTTTGTCAACGGGATACTCGGTTCTTTGGTGCGGGGCGCTCAGGCATAAATGGAGCTGACAGTCGGCATTGACACCAGTTGTTATACGACTTCGGTCGCTGCGATGGATGCTGCGGGAAGGCTGCTCGCCGATGCCCGGATTCCGCTGCAGGTGAAACCGGGCGGCAAAGGATTGGCTCAGTCGGAGATGATTTTTCAGCATGTACGCAATCTACCGGTGGTCATGGCGCGGCTTCGCCAAACTGCGGGCCAACAGGCCCGGATTGTAGCAGTCGGCGTTTCAGCGCGACCGCGTCCGGTGGATTCTTCTTACATGCCCGTTTTTCTTGCCGGACTCGGTGTTGCCCAATCAGTCGCTGCGGCGCTGGGGTGTCCCGTGTATGAAATCAGCCACCAGGAAAATCATTTGCTGGCCGGTCTGTGGTCGGCGCGAATGGGGGACAGTCCTGCGTTTCTGGCCATTCATGCCTCGGGCGGCACAACCGAGATATTACGGGTACGGCATCATCCTGGCGGCCTTGCAATCGAGCTGATTGGCGGTTCTGGCGACTTGAACGCCGGACAGTTCATCGACCGGATCGGAGTGGCCCTGGGTTTGCCCTTTCCGGCCGGACCGGCGCTGGAAAGGTTGGCGGAACGAGCCGGAAAAGACTATCCGTTGACGCCGCCGGCGGTTAATGGCCTGCAGATCAGTTTTTCCGGACCGGAAAGCCATGTGAAACGATGGTTGGTCAACGGGCCCGACCCCGCCGAAGTTGCTGCATCCACGCAGCGATGCGTGGCCGAGACCTTGAGCCGGGCCTTGGCGGCGGCAATCGACCTGACAGGCATCAGACAGGTGCTACTGGTGGGCGGCGTGGCGGCAAACCGCTTTATCCGTAGTCATGTGGCGGAAGTATTGCAGCATTCATGGCAGGCCGAAGTGCATTGGCCGGCAGCCGAGTTCAGCGGCGACAATGCCGCGGGAGCTGCCTGGTGGGCACTGCGGCAAAGGACGGTGTAGATTTCTGGAGTTGCGAGTGCAGCCCGACGCATTGAGTGTGACAGAATTGACCGCCTATATCCGTCGCCTGTTCGAGCGGGACGCCCTGCTGGGGCGAGTGCGGGTCTGGGGTGAGTTGTCGAACTATCGACAACACCATTCGGGGCATTGTTATTTTACGATCAAAGATATGACGGCTTCCCTGCGGTGCGTGATGTTCCGCAGCAAGGCTGCTGGCTTGAAATTCATCCCCCGCGACGGGATGCGGGTTCGACTGGCCGGCAGTGTCTCTGTCTACGAACGTGACGGCAACTATCAGATGGTTGTCGAATCGATGCTGCCCGATGGATTGGGCGATTTAAGCGTGGCTTTCGCCAAGCTGCGGGAAAAACTGCTGGCAGAAGGCCTGTTTGACGATGATCGCAAGCAGCCGATTCCTTTTTTTCCAAAGGCTGTCGGGGTTGTGACCTCGCCAACCGGAGCCGCGCTGCGAGATATTGTGAGCGTGGCCAGGCGTCGCCACGGTGGCATTCCGATTTTGTTGTGTCCGGCCCAGGTGCAGGGAGAGGAAGCTCCCGAACAGATCGTTCGTGCCATTGAATTGCTGGACAGGTCCGGTCGGGTCGATGTGATCGTTGTCGGCCGTGGCGGCGGCAGTATCGAAGAGTTATGGGCTTTCAACGATGAGCGAGTGGTGCGGGCGGTGGCGGCTGCTGCAACTCCGATCGTTTCTGCCGTCGGGCATCAAACGGACTTCACCCTCAGCGACTTTGCCGCCGATTTGCGGGCGGCAACCCCGTCCCAGGCAGCCGAACTGGTGGTGCCTGACCGGCTGGAGCTGCAGCGTCGGTTGGTTTCAGCCCGGCGCAGGCTGAATCATTTGTTGCAGCACCGTCTGATCGAACGACGGTTGCGGTTGGAGCGCTGTCTGCAGTCCGCTCTGTTCCGCCGGCCGCAGGAATTGCTGCGCGACCGGGCCCAACTGCTTGACCAGTTGTCGGAGCGGCTGGCGGATGCGTTGAAACTTGCTTTGGACAAGCGGCAGCAGCGCCTGCGCATCGTCGCTGAAAAATTGCATTTGCTAAATCCCTGGGGGGTGCTGCAACGGGGGTACAGCGTGGTGCGGCGGCCTGACGGCGCGGTCATCAGCTCTGCGGAAGCGGTGGAAATTGGCGAAGCGCTCGATGTCTGGCTGCACAGGGGAAAACTTGCCGTGACTGTCACAGCAACGGAGAAGGTGAGGGAATCATGAGGAAAGCGTCGCCCAAAACTGCTGCTGCCGGATTAAGTTTTGATGAATCGCTGACCAGGCTGGAAGCTTTGGTCGAAGAAATGGAACGCGGGGAACTGACACTGGAAGCGGCGATGCAGAAACATGCCGAAGGGGTGGAACTGGCTGCATTTTGCCTGCAGCAGCTGAAAGCGTCCGAAAAGGCGGTCAATAAAGTGTTGAAAGAATCGGACGGCGTATTGTCCGAAATGGAACTGATTTTACCGGAGGAAGAATAATGTGGCGTAACTATCTGAAACAGCGACAGGGCCAGGTGGAAGAGGCGATGGAGACGCTGGTTCCCGCCTGCGTCGGTGAGCCGCTGGCCGAAATGATGAAAGCGATGCGATATAGCCTGTTTGCCGGTGGCAAGCGATTGCGGCCGATCTTGCTGATGGCGGCGGCCGATGCCGTTGGCAGGGACGGGCGTTCATTCCTGCATGCCGCCTGCGCTCTGGAGATGATTCATACCTATTCGCTGATCCATGATGATTTGCCGGCGATGGATAATGATGATTACCGGCGCGGCAGATTGACCAATCATAAGGTGTTCGGCGAGGGCATGGCGATTTTGGCGGGCGATGGACTGTTGACCCTGGCCTTTGAAACATTGCTGTCGCAACCGGATTGTGCGCCGGGAACATTGAACCGGGTCGCGCGGGAAGTGGCGGCTGCGGCCGGTCCGGCCGGCATGGTCGGCGGGCAGGCGATCGATCTTTTGTCGGAGGGAAAGTTCCCTTCACCGCAAACCATGGCACTGATGCACAGGCTGAAGACCGGCGCTCTGTTCCGCGCCAGCATCCGTGCGGGCGCAATCCTCGCTGAGGCAAATGAAACGGAACTGGAGAGCCTGACCCGGTTTGCCGAAAATTTCGGCCTGGCATTCCAGATCACCGACGATATTCTTGATGTGACCGGCAATGATGCGGTGTTGGGTAAACCGGTCGGCAGCGATGAGCGCAATCAAAAGGCAACCTATGTGACCGTCTATTCGTTGTCGGAAGCGCAGCAGATGGCGCAGCAGACGGTGGCCGACGCCCTGGCCTCGCTGGGGTGCTTCGGCGAGAAAGCATGGGTATTGCGCAGCCTGGCGGAATACCTGCTGACTCGCGATAACTGAGGGCGTTGCAAATGTACGACTGGTTCTTTGCCCTGTTGCGCAACCAGGTTTTCATGGCGGCGATTGCCGCCTGGTCGGTCGCGCAGCTAACAAAAATATTACGGGATGTCCTGAGCGGCTCTTTTCGCTGGGAGCGGATCACCGGGGCGGGCGGGATGCCCAGCGCCCATTCGGCGATGGTTGTGGCTACAACCGTGTCTTCCGGCCTGGCTATTGGTTTCGACAGTCCGGTTTTTGCCATTTCGTTCGTGCTTTCCGGTATCGTGATGTATGACGCGGCAGGCGTAAGGCGTCATGCGGGGCGGCATGCCCGGGCGCTGAACCGGATTATCCAGGAACTCAAGGGAGAACATCCGCTGAAAAATATCCGGCTCAAAGAACTGATCGGCCATTCGCCGATGGAGGTTCTGGTCGGCGCACTGCAGGGGCTTTTTGTCGGCTGGTTCGTCTGCCGCATCATTTATACCTGAAAGGGGCTCTTCGCTTGACTTGTTATCTGAAAAACCTTTGTTCGCCCGAGGACCTTGACAAGTTGGACTTTGATCAACTGGCGGCGCTGGCGGAAGAAATCCGAGAACTGATGATTCAGACGGTTGCCCGCACCGGTGGTCATCTCGCTTCCAATCTCGGGGTTGTCGAGCTTACGTTGGCATTGCATAAGGTGTTTGACAGTCCGCGGGACAAAATTGTCTTTGATGTCGGGCACCAGTCTTATGCGCACAAGATCTTGACCGGTCGCCGCGATCAGTTTGAAACGTTGCGGACCTATAAGGGCATCTGCGGTTTTCCCCGTCGCGATGAAAGCATTCACGACGCTTTTGGCGCCGGTCATTCCAGCACCTCGGTGTCGGCAGCGCTGGGCATGGCGCTTGCCCGCGACATGCGCGGAGAAAAACACAAGGTGATCGCTGTGATCGGCGACGGCTCATTGACCGGTGGCCTTGCCTTTGAGGGCCTGAACCATGCCGGCCATTTGAAACGGGATTTGATCGTGGTGCTGAACGACAACGAGATGTCGATCAGCAAAAACGTCGGCGCCGTATCGCATTATCTGGCCAAAATGCGCCTGACGCCCACTTACTCCTGGGCTAAACACAATATCGAGTTTTTCCTGCGCCGGATTCCGGCGATCGGCGACAGTGTGGTAAATACGGCGGAACGGATGAAAAGCAGCGTCAAGTATCTGCTGGTACCAGGCATGTTTTTCGAGGAGCTGGGATTTACTTATCTGGGGCCGATTGACGGGCACGACCTGCCGTTGCTGGTCGAAGTGATGGAAAAGGCAAAAAGTCTGCACACGCCCGTGCTGGTTCACGTGTTGACGCAAAAGGGCAAAGGGTATGCGCCGGCGGAGTGCCGGGCCGACAAGTTCCACGGTGTGGGTCCGTTTTGCGTGGAATCGGGCAGAACGATCAAAACCGCACAGGCGCCGACGTATACTTCGGTGTTTGGCGATGCGATGGTCGAGATGGCGGAAAAAGTTCCGCAGTTGGTGGGAATCACCGCCGCGATGTCAGACGGGACAGGACTGGATCGGTTTGCCGCCCAATATCCGGATCGCTTTTTCGATGTCGGGATTGCCGAACAACATGCCGTGACGATGGCGGCAGGGCTGGCTTCACAGGGGAAACGACCGGTGGTTGCCGTTTACTCGACCTTTTCCCAGCGAGCCTTCGACAGCCTGATTCATGATGTCTGCCTGCAAAACCTGCCGGTAATCATTGCGCTAGACCGGGCCGGATTGGTCGGCGAAGACGGACCGACGCATCATGGCACGTTTGATCTGGCGTTTTGCCGCATCATCCCCAACCTCACCGTCATGACGCCGAAGGATGAGGCGGAACTGCGCGATATGCTCTATACGGCGCTGCAGCTGGACGGACCGGTAGTGCTCCGCTACCCGCGCGGACGCAGCGACGATGGCTTCGTTATGCCTGAGCAACCGACCCGGCTGCCGATCGGCAAGGCCGAAAGGCTTGCACCCGGCGATGATATAGTGTTATTTGCCGCGGGAACGATGGTCCAATCGGCGCTGAAAGCCGCCGAACTGTTGAAACAAAGCGGCGTGCAGGCCGGTGTGGTCAATGCACGGTTCGTCAAACCGCTCGATACTGAGCTGATCCTGGAACTGGCAAAAACAGCCCGTTATCTGGTTACATTGGAAGAGAACTGCCTGATGGGCGGCTTTGGCTCGGCTGTCTGGGAGACGATCAACGCCGCCGGACTGAGCGGACCCAAACTGCTGCGACTGGGTCTGCCGGACTGTTTTGTCGAACAAGGCGCGCGCACCGAATTGCTGGAATGCTTGCGACTTGACCCGGCCGGGATCGCCGAACAGGTGGCCGCGTTCGTCGGAGTGGAGTATCATGGCCCAGCAGAGGCTTGATTTGCTGTTGGTCCAACAAGGCATCGCTTCCGGGCGGGATCAGGCCAAGGCGTTCATCTTGTCGGGACAGGTTCAGGTCGATGGTCAACGGGTCGATAAAGCAGGCGCGATGGTGCCGGATAATGCGCAGATCGTTTTTTCCGGCAACAACAACCCTTATGTCAGCCGGGGCGGATTGAAACTGGCCAAAGCGTTGGATGAGTTCGCAATCGATCTTGCCGGGCGCCGGGTTCTGGATTTGGGCGCCTCGACCGGCGGCTTCACGGACTGCGCTTTGCAAAACGGCGCGACCGAGGTGATTGCCGTGGATGTCGGCTACGGACAACTGGCCTGGTCGTTGCGCAACGACAGCCGGGTAAGAGTGCTGGAACGGACCAACGCCCGTTATCTGACCGCAGAGGCGATCAACGGTCCGGTCGATTTTGTCACGGCCGATCTGGCGTTTATTTCTCTGACCAAAGTCTTGCCGATCCTGCCGCCGTTGATGAACGATGCCGCCGAAGCGGTGGTGTTGGTGAAACCGCAGTTTGAGGCGGGGCGAGGTCAGGTTGGCAAGAAAGGCGTGGTCAAGGACCCTTCAGTGCATGAAGCGGTAATCGTCAAGGTGGCTGAGGCGGCCAAAGGATTGGGTCTGCAGCCGGTCAATGTGAGTTTTTCCCCTATCACAGGGCCGGAAGGAAATATCGAATATTTGTTGCACCTTGCCAACAGAGCCGAAGCGCCGCCTGATTTTTCCCAGCGGGTGGTTCAGACAGTGGCTGCGGCCCACGCCAACTTGCAGCCATTACGGAGGTAGTAGCTTGTTCACGATCGGGTTGTTCCCCAACACAAAGAAGTCCAGTGTCGGTCCGGTATTCGACTGGGTTGTCCGTTACTTGCAGGAAAAGCAGATTCCGGTGATGATGCTCGAAGAAACCGCGGCGACGATGAACTGCCCGCAACTCGGCTGCAGCCGGGAGCGCCTGGCTGAGTCTGTGACGATTGCCCTGACATTGGGCGGCGACGGAACATTGCTGAATACGACGCGGGAACTGGCGCCGCACGGGATCGCCGTATGCGGCATCAATCTCGGGCAACTGGGCTTTCTCACCGAAATCGAGCTGGCTGATCTGGCGCCTTCGCTGGAAAAGCTGATTCGTGGCGAATACTACATCGAGGAAAGGCAGATGCTCGATGCGTCGATTCGTCGAGAGGGAGAGCAGATTGTCGCCGCTTCGTCGCTGAATGACGTCGTGGTGGCCAAAGGCGGCTTTTCCCGGATGATTCGCTTAAAACTCTATATTGACGGCCATCTCACCGCCAATTATCCGGCGGATGGGCTGATTGTCGCGACTTCCACCGGTTCGACAGGCTATTCGTTGTCGGCGGGCGGACCGATTGTCAGTCCGGCTCTGCGGGTCACGGTGATCACGCCGATTTGTCCGCATAGCCTGAACACGCGCTCCTTAATCGTGTCGGACCGGGAAGAAGTGCGAATCGAACCGCAGGCCACCCATGACGACATTGTTCTGACGGTGGACGGGCAGACCCTCTACCACCTGAAACGGGGCGACCAGGTCGTGGTGACCCGTTCGCCGTTTCGGGCCCGTTTCGTGAAGTTTGTCGGCAGCAGTTACTATGACTCCCTTTGGACCAAATTGCGGCGGAGTGATCCGGATGATTCCGTCTAATGCGCTGATAGCGGCGCAGCAATTTTTGCTTCCGGCTTTGCAGCACGCGCGTTGCGTGCTTGATGCGACAGCCGGCAACGGAAACGACACCTTGTTTCTCTGCCAGAAGACGCCGCCGCATTGCCAGGTCATTGCGTTTGACATCCAACAGGCCGCGATTCGCAGCGCCAGTCGGCGGATCGGGCAACATGGCTATAATGAAAAGGTGCGCTGGATTCATGACGATCATGCCAAACTGGCGCAATTTGTCACCTTGCCGCTGGATGCAGCGATGTTCAATCTAGGGTATCTGCCTGGGCAGGACCATTGCCTGACCACGACGCCGGTCTCACTGGGGACGGCATTGGCCAGTCTGTTGGAACGATTGGCTCCCGGCG
The DNA here is from genome assembly GCA_964579955.1 of uncultured Veillonellaceae bacterium. Lineage (GTDB taxonomy): Bacteria > Bacillota > Negativicutes > UBA1444 > UBA1444 > UBA1444. The sequence continues at coordinate 23,480 of CAZOJA010000003.1, forward strand.
GACGAATCACCGTGGTCGCTTATCCCGGTCATGCGCCGGGACGGGCTGAAATAGAGTATCTGGAGGATTGGCTGGCCCGATGTCCACAGTCACGGTTCATCGTATCACGACTGACTTTTCTCAATCAACGCAATCATCCCGCCATCCTCTATATGATTGGCGAAACGAGGAGGAACCCGCATGAAAATTCATCGGCAAATCAAAGTCAAAGAATTGGTGGAACGCCTGGTCATCCGGACGCAGGATGAGTTGGCCGAAGCCCTGCGCAGCGAAGGCATCGACGTGACACAGGCGACCGTGTCGCGGGACATCAAGGAAATGATGCTGGTCAAGGTGCCTACCGGCGATGGCGGTCACCGCTACGCATTTCCCAGCGAGAACAGCATCACGATTTCTGTGGGGCGCCTGGAAAAGACATTCCAGGATTCGGTCTTGTCGATCAACAGCAGCGGCAATATCATCGTGCTAAGGTCGCTGCCGGGAACGGCCCAGGCAGTGGCCTACGTGCTGGACAATATCCGCTGGCCCGAAATCATCGGCACGGTGGCCGGCGATGATACGATCTTTATCGTGGTCAAGCAGGAAAAAGACATCCCCAAAGTGGTGGAACGCTTTGAATCCATGATGTAGAGGCGATTCAGTTGTTGCAACTATTGAAGGTCTTCAATTTTGCCCTGATTGAACAGGCTGAGATCGAATTTGACAACGGATTTAACGTATTGACCGGTGAGACCGGCGCAGGCAAGTCGATGGTGGTGGATGCGCTGAACGTGGTGCTTGGCGGTCGTTCCTCGGTCGAAATGGTGCGTAGCGGTTGTGAGCAGTTCCGGATCGATGCGGTGTTTGCTTTGCAGTCGCAGGGACCATTGTGGCAATTGCTGCAGGAACAGGCGATTCCTTCGGAAGAGGATGGCCTGTTGTTTCTCAGCCGGACAGTATCGCGTCAGGGCAAGAATACGGTGCTGGTCAACGGTACGCCGGCGCCCTTGTCCTTGTTGCGGACGATCGGCAGCCTGTTGCTTGATATGCACGGACAGCACGAAAATCAGGCGTTGCTGCGAACGGAATCCTATCTGGGGCTGCTGGACGGGTCGGATGGATCGATTCCCGGTTTATTGGCGGCATACCAGCTGGTTTTTGCCGCGTGGCGGCAAACCAGCGAAAAAATCGCTGAACTGAACCGGGATGAGCGTGAGCGGGTCCAACGGCTTGACATGCTGCAATGGCAGGTTGACGAAATTGAGGCGGCCCGTCTGAAACTGTCGGAAGAGAGCGAGTTGCCGCAACAGATCTCTTTGCTTTCCCATGCCGAAAAGATCAGCGCTTCGGTCGGATCTGCCTGGGCCGGACTGGCTGACGGCGATCAGCACGCTAAAGGCGTGATCGCCCTCTTGCAGGAGTCACGGCGGCAACTGGAGGTTGCAGCCAGGTTTGATGCGACGTTGGCGACATATGCCGAACAAATTGCCCAGGTTGCGGTCATCCTGGAAGACTTGGCGCCTGAGCTGCGCGATTACTTGGATCAGGTCGAGTATGACCCGATTAAGCTGTCTCGTCTGCAGGAACGAATGGATTTGCTTTATCGCCTGAAACAAAAATACGGCGGAACGGTGGCGGAAGTCCTTGCCTATGCGCAAGCGGCCAAAGCGGAGTTGAATGAATTGGCCTGTCATGATGAACTACTGCGAGAACTGCAGACAAAGTTAGCGCGGCAGGAGAAGGAACTGCAGGAAAAAGCGCAGGCTTTGAGCCGACAGCGTCAGCTCGCCGCTGCGGCGATGGGTCGGTCGGTCGAAGCCCATTTGCAGGAACTGGGGATGCCGGGCGGAAAATTCGTCGTGCAACTGGCAACCGGGGCGCAATTTTCCATAAGCGGCTGCGATTCGATTCAGTTTGCGTTTTCCGCCAATCCGGGAGAAGAACTGCGGCCGCTGGCCAAAGTCGCTTCCGGCGGGGAGCTTTCGCGGGTGGCGCTGGCGCTCAAGACCGTTTGTTCGCGTAATGACGGGGCGCAGGTGATGGTGTTTGACGAGATCGACGCCGGGGTTGGTGGACATACGGCGCGCAAGGTGGCGGAAAACATCGCCCGGGTGGCCTGGAAAAAGCAGGTGCTTTGCATCACGCATCTGCCGCAGATCGCTTCGATGGCGGACCGACACATCCATATCGAAAAGAAACCGGTGGGAGAACGCACCCAGACCTTTGTCAGGGTTTTGACGGAAACCGAGCGTTTGCAGGAACTGGCCCGGATGATCGGCGGCGACCCGATCACCCCGTCCGGGATGGACACTGCGAGCGAGATGGTGCAAACCGCCGCAACCTTCAGACAGGCGCTACAATTTGCGGGACAGTGAATTCGACTATCCTATGGGACGGAGGCTATAATCATGAAGAAAAAGCATCGTGTGCTGGCAATCAACCCTGGTTCGACATCGACCAAAATCGCTCTTTATGAAGAAACGCACTGCCTGTTTGAAGAGGTGATCCGGCACAGCAAGGAAGAACTTGCTGCTTTTACCGATATTTACGCACAGTACGACTATCGTCGGGCCTTGGTCGAGCAGGCGGTAGAGCGGCATGGTTTCATACTGGCGGACCTGCATGCCGTCGTCGGGCGCGGCGGCGCGCTGAAACCGATTCCCGGCGGCACCTATGTCGTGAATGAAACCATGGTGCATGACCTGCAGCATAATGTGCAAACCCACCATGCATCGAACCTCGGCGGACTGATTGCCAAGGGAATAGCCGATCATTTCGGCTTACCGGCATTTATCGTCGATCCGGTCTGCGTCGACGAACTGGAACCGATCGCCCGACTGAGCGGCTGGCCGGAAATGCCGCGGCGCAGTCTGTTCCATGCGCTAAACCTTAAAGCGACCGCGCGCAAGGCTGCCAAGGAGTTGGGCAAAGATTTCTACGATGTGACGCTGGTCATGGGCCATCTGGGGGGCGGGATTTCGTTTGCGGTCCAGCAGAACGGGCGGATGATCGACATCACCAATCCGATGGACGGCGGTGCGTTTTCGCCGGAGCGTACCGGCAACCTGCCGCTCAGTCCGTTGGTCGAATTGTGTTATTCCGGGCAGTATACGATGCAGGAAATGATTCGCAAAATGATTGGCAAAGGTGGTCTGATCGCCCACCTTGGCACCGATGACGCACGGGAGGTCGAACGTCGGATCGATGAAGGCGATGAGCAGGCAGAGCTGGTCTATAAGGCGATGGCTTATCAGATCGCCAAAGAGATCGCGGCAATGACGACGGTTGTCAACGGCGAGTTCGATGCGATCGTGCTGACTGGCGGATTGGCCTATTCGCGCCGTCTGGTCGGCTGGATCAATGAACGGGTCAAGTTTTTGGGCAAAGTCATGATCTACCCGGGTGAAGATGAACTGCTGGCCTTGTCGGAAGGCGCGCTACGCGTGCTGCATAAAGAAGAAACGGCAATGGTCTACGAATAGGGGAGTGCATTGTGGTATTTGACCTTCAGGCGTTTCGCGCGACCGAACAGACCAAACCACGGATCAAAGTGCTGGTTGGTGAATTTGGCAGCGGCAAGACCGAACTGACCGTGAATCTCGCTTCTTATCTGCAACGCTCCGGCATGACCGCAGCCGTGATTGACATGGACCTGGTCAAGCCCTATTTCCGGACGCGAGAGCACAGGGCGCGACTGGAAGCGCAAGGCGTCACGGTCGTTGCGCCGCCGGCGCGCCTGGCGCACGCCGACCTGCCGGTGATGCCGCCCGATCTGACCAGAGTTCTCGCCAGTCCCGAGTATCGGGTGGTCATGGATGTCGGCGGTGCGAAAGCGGCGATTGTGCTGGGGCAGATCCGCAATCTGATTCGTGAGAACGGCGCCGAAGTGTTGATGGTGGTGAACGTCTGTCGCCCGTTTTCGGCGACGGTGGAGGAAGTCATCACCGCGATTGCCAATGTCGAGGCGGCCTCGGGACTGGCTGTCACAGGTCTTGTCAGTAACACGAATCTGGGGGCGGAAACTACTGCGCAACAGGTGCTGGATGGTCTGCGACTGACGCAGCAGGTTGCCGAGAAAAAGCAATTGCCGCTGCGATGGCTGGTGTTGCCGGACTGGTTGTTCGGCAAAATCGACGTAGCGGCGCCGCTGTTGCCACTGCAACCGATGACGCAATATCCGTGGGACGATAACGATTGACGCAAGGACGCGACCCCCGGGGTCGTGTCTTTCTATGCGAGATGTGAAAGGGAAGAGCTTGATGGATGAGAATCTGAAGGAAACGTTTGTGTCGGCGCAGCGCCTGTACGAAGGAAAAGTGATCAATCTTCGCCGCGATATGGTAGTATTGCCCAACGGTAATCAGGCATCGCGCGAAATCGTCGAGCATCCGGGCGCAGTGGCCGTCGTTCCGGTATTGCCGGACGGCAGGGTGCTTATGGTCAGACAGTTTCGCCACCCGGTCGGCCAAGTGCTGCTGGAAATCCCGGCAGGAAAGCTGGCGCCCGGTGAAGATCCCGATGAATGCGCGCTGCGTGAACTGGAGGAAGAAACCGGTCATCTTGCCGGAAAGCTGGAACGCGTGGCTTCGATATTTACCGCGCCCGGCTTCACGGATGAGGTGATCCATATCTATCTGGCCGGCGATTTGAAAAAAACGGCCGTCAATCCGGATGAGGACGAATTTCTGGCGGTTGTTGCGCATGAACCGCAGGATATTCGTCGGATGATCCGTTCCGGCGACATTTGCGATGCCAAAACGATCGCTGGTTTCCATCTGTTGCAGGAAGCCGAATGAACCGTTATTTTGCCGATTTTCACATCCATGTCGGGATCAGTGAAAGCGGACGGTGGGTTAAAATCCCCACTTCTCGCCAGCTGACCGTCCGGACGATTCTCGATACGGCGCTGCAGCGAAAAGGTCTGCAGATCGTGGCGATTGTCGATGCGATGTCGCCCTGGGTACAGCAGGACATAGGGCGTCTGTTGGCCGAAGGTATCCTGGTTGCGCAGACAGGCGGCGGTTACCGCTATCATAATGGAGTGACGCTGCTGCTTGGCGCAGAGATCGAAACCTGCGAAGAATCTGGCGGCATATGCCACTCGCTGCTCTATTTGCCGGATTTGCCGGCGATGCAGGGATTGACGACGGAGATGTCCCGGCATATCCGCAATATCGGCCTGAGTTCACAGAATGCGCATATGCCGTTGCAACGGCTGGCCGCGATCGCACGCTCCCATGAAGCGATGTTCGTACCGGCGCATGTCTTTACGCCGCATAAGAGTCTCTATGGCGCATGCAGCCACCGGATGTCGGCTCTGCTTAAGGAGACGGATCTGGAAGTGGTCTCTGCGGTCGAGTTGGGCTTGTCGGCGGATACGGACATGGCGGACCGCATCAAGGAGTTGTGGAGGTTTGAGTATTTGACCAATTCCGATGCCCACTCGCCGGAAAAAATCGGGCGCGAATATAATCTGCTGGAGCTGGCCGCACCGAGCTACGCAGAGTGCGTGCTGGCATTTAAACGACAGGCGGGGCGGCGGGTCTTGGAAAACTTCGGCATGGATCCGCGGCTGGGCAAATATCATCATAGTTGTTGCGAAGCGTGCGAAACGATTTTTTCGGCTTCACCGGCCCAGCCGACCTGCCCAAGTTGCGGTTGCGGCAAATTGGTCAAAGGCGTGGCGGACCGCATTGAGGAGATCGCAGATGCGCCAGCGGGGAGGCATCCGTCGACGCGCCCGCAATACCGCTATCAGGCGCCGCTATATATGTTGCCGGGGTTGGGCAGCAAGACGCTGACAAAAATGGTCGATGAGCTGGGAACCGAAATGGAACTGATTCATGCGGTTTGCCTCAGTGATATCGAACGCGTGGGTGGGCGCCGCGTTGCTGCTGCGATGGCCGCGGTGCGAAATGGAACGGCGACGGTGCAAAGCGGTGGCGGCGGGATTTATGGAAAGGTCGGATTGTCCTGAGCGGGAGGTTTTCATGCAGGCGCTGATCGAAGAGTTTCTTAACTATATTTCCGTGGAACGCGGCTTATCCCGCAACACCATCGACGCCTACGGCCGCGACCTGCGCCAGTTCGTCGCATATTTGCAGCAGGCGGGCTATGATTCGCTGGCGGAAGTGCATTCGCATACATTGGTCGACTATTTGCGCAAGTTGCAGCAGGAAGGGCTGAAACCGACGTCAGTCACCCGTAAATTGGCGGCAATTCGCAGTTTTTTCCAATACCTGCTGCGGGAACGGCAACTCAAGGCGGATCCTTCAGAGACCATCGACTCGTTGAAGACGCCGCAGCGACTGCCGAAAGTGCTAAGCGAAAAAGAGATAGTAAGGCTGCTCGAACAGCCGGGCGCCGCTACATCGGCAAATTTAAGGGACAAGGCCATGCTGGAACTGATGTATGCCACCGGCGTTCGCGTGTCGGAACTGGTCAATCTGAAAATTGGCGATATCAATATGGAGATGGGCTATATCCGCTGTTTCGGCAAGGGATCAAAGGAGCGCATCGTGCCGGTGGGCAGTTCGGCGCAACTGGCCTTGCAGAACTACCTGAACCGGGCCAGGCCGAAAATCGTCAGGCGCGCGACGGAAGACACGCTGTTTCTCAACCACCATGGACGCAAGTTGAGCCGGCAGGGGTTCTGGCAGATCATTCAGGCGGCAGCCCGCCGGGTGGATATCAAGGTGACGGTGACGCCACATATGCTCCGACATTCTTTCGCCACGCATCTGCTTGAGCATGGGGCCGACCTGCGGGCGGTGCAGGAGATGCTGGGTCATGCAGACATATCGACGACCCAGATTTATACCCATGTCACACGTTCCCGTCTCAAGGAAGTCTATGACAAGGCCCATCCAAGGGCTTAAGAGGAGGCGCGTCGCCTATGCGGATGGTCGACCTGATTGAGAAGAAGAAACTGGACGGCGTGCATGATGCGGCCGAGTTGCGTTATATCGTCGAAGGGTTCACGACCGGGGCGATTCCCGATTATCAGATGGCGGCCTGGCTGATGGCGGTGCGCCTGCGAAGGCTCAACCGGGACGAGACTGTCGAACTGACGCTGGCGATGGCTGAATCGGGCCGGAAACTCGATCTTTCGCGGATCGACGGGATAAAGGTCGACAAGCACAGCACCGGCGGAGTGGCTGACACGACAACGTTGATCGTGACGCCGCTGGCTGCCGCCGCCGGAGTGAAGGTCGCCAAGATGTCCGGTCGCGGATTGGGTTTTACCGGCGGAACGATCGACAAGCTGGAGTCGATCCCCGGTTTTCGTACGGCACTGACGGTCGATGAATTCATCGGCCAGGTTCAGCAGATCGGTCTGGCCATCACCAGTCAGACGTCGGACATTGCGCCGGCTGACGGCAAGATTTATGCGCTGCGCGATGTCACGGCTACCGTCGATAGCCTGCCGTTGATTGCCGCATCGGTGATGAGCAAGAAAATCGCTTCTGGAGCCGATAAAATCCTGCTTGATGTCAAATATGGCAGCGGAGCGTTCATGAAAACGTTGCCGGAAGCGCAAAAACTGGCCCGGGAGATGGTCGATATCGGCGTAGGGGTGGGGCGGCAAACGCTGGCGATGATCAGCAGCATGGAGGAGCCGCTGGGAACCGCTATCGGCAACAGCCTCGAGATCGCTGAAACCGTAGAGGTACTGTCCGGCGGCGGCGACAGCCGGTTACGTGAGTTTTGCATTGAAATGGCTTCGCAGATGCTGCGGTTGGCTGAGCCGACTCTTTCCATAAAGGCGGCGGCGGAAAAGATGCGGCAGATTCTGACCAGCGGCGCCGGTCTGGAGAAATTCCGCGAATTTATCGCGGCGCAGGGCGGTAATGCAAAAATTGCCGATGATGTACGTTTGTTAGGTTCGGCGGCGCACCATTGGGAGGTTTTATCCGCAAAATCCGGCTTCGTAAGTGCCATGCAATCGTCCGAACTGGGAAGAGGCGCGATTTTGCTCGGTGCCGGACGGGATAGGAAAGACGCCCCGATAGACCTGCACGCAGGAATAAAACTGCATGTTCGCTGCGGTGACGCGGTAGCGACCGGACAACGGCTGGCGACCCTGTTTTATGGTAAAGGGATTGACCCGCGGCAAACGCAGCAGATCGTGTTGGACTCCATCCGCCTGTCGGACGGGCCATGCCCCCGATCCGTCGTGATTGCCGGAATCGTCAATGGTGGAACGGACTCCGCGACCCCGTAGCGTTTCTTTGCGTTCAGGCCGGTTTCCGGGTATAATTAACGGGGAATAGTGCCGGTTTGGCGGCAATGATAAGGAGGTCCTTCGTGTTCGGTTTTGATTCAGACATGTTATTCAGGATTCCGGCGCTGATCGCAGCGCTGACGATTCACGAATATGCTCACGCCCGCGCCGCGGTGGCGATGGGCGATCCTACGCCGCGTTTCCTTGGTCGGGTGACGCTTAACCCCATCCCCCATATTGATCCGATCGGTCTGATTTTATTGTTTATCGCCGGCTTTGGCTGGGCCAAGCCGGTGGAAGTCAACCACCGCAATTTCCGTGACGGGCGCAAGGGGATGTTTGTCGTTTCCCTGGCCGGAGCCGGCGCCAATATCGCCTTGGGTTTTGTCGCCTGGTTTTTTTTGCTGCTGCTCGGTGAGCTGAATCTGATCGGCATGGTCTGGCAAAAGACCCTTTGGCAATTGTACCGCTACAACCTGATGTTCGCGGTGTTCAACCTGTTGCCGATTCCGCCGCTGGACGGCTCAAAAGTGCTGATGAGTCTATTGCCGGGTCACTTGGCTTATCAATATCAGAAACTGGAACCTTACGGCAACTATATCCTGATCGCGTTGGTGCTCATCCCCGGTTTGCTCGGCACACTCGTGACTCCGTTCTATCGGATCATAGAGTTTTTCATTCGCGGCGCCGCGAGTTTGATTCTGGGAATTGTATTTTAAGGAGCGAAACAGCAGATGGTAAAAGGACGTATTTTCAGTGGCATGCAACCTTCCGGCAACTTTCATCTGGGCAATTATCTCGGAGCCTTGTCCAACTGGGTCAAACTTCAGCACGAATACGAATGCTTCTTCTGCATCGTCGACTGGCATGCACTGACGTCCTCTTTTGAGGATCCGTCCCGCCTGCCGGATCATACGCATAATATGGCGCTGGACTGGTTGAGCGCCGGACTTGACCCGAACAAAAACCGGATATTCATTCAGTCCCATGTCAAGGAACACGCGGAACTGCACCTGTTGCTCTCGATGATGACGCCGCTGTCCTGGCTCGAACGGGTGCCGACCTACAAGGACAAATTGCAGCAACTGGGAGAGCAGGGCAAGGATATCAACACCTATGGCTTTCTTGGCTATCCGGTGCTGATGACGGCTGATATCATCCTGTATCGGGCCGATACGGTGCCGGTCGGTGAAGACCAGCTGCCTCACCTGGAATTGGCGCGCGAGATCGTCCGTCGTTTCAATTACATCTACAAACAGGAAGTGTTCCCCGAACCGAAGGGTTACATCGGTGCAGCGCCGGTGGTGCCGGGCATCGACGGCCGAAAGATGAGCAAATCCTATGGCAATGAGATCGCTTTTGCGGCCAGCCCCGACGACCTGCGGGCGCGGGTAAGGCTGATGGTAACCGATCCGCAACGGATCAAGCGGACAGATCCCGGTCGACCGGAGGTCTGCCCGGTGTTTACCTTCCACAAACTATACAGCCAGGAGGAATTGACCATGATCGACGCCGAATGCCGCTCGGCGGGGATCGGTTGCGTCGATTGCAAAAAGCGCCTGGCCGAGCATATGGTCGAAGCATTGGCTGACATTCATCATCGCCGGCAGGACTGGGTCGCCCGGCCGGATGACGTGCGGGACATTTTGACCGACGGGGCCAACCGGGCTCGCGAAACAGCCCGCGAGACGATGGAGCAGGTTCGCTCAGTCATGCACATGGGATGAGTGCGGAAGAGTACAAGATCAAACTGGAGGGATTTGAGGGGCCGTTGGCCCTTCTGCTCCATCTGATTGAAAAGAACCGGATTGATATTTACGATATCCCGGTCGCGGTGGTGGCGGAACAGTATATCGCCTATCTGCGGGCCTGGAGCGAATACAACATGGAAGTCGCCACCGAGTTTTTGACTATGGCGTCGACGTTGTTGCTGATCAAATCGCGGATGTTGTTGCCGAAACCGGTAAAAATCGAAGAACTCAGCGAGCAGGAAGAAGAAGACCCGCGCGCGGCCCTGGTGGAACGACTGATCGAGTACCGGCGCTACCGGGAAGCGGCCGAGTTGCTGCAACAGCTGCTGCGTCGTCGCCAGCGTTATTATCGTAGGCCGCCGCAGGTTTTCACTGTTGCCAGGGCTTTGCCCCAGGGATTGACCATTGACGACCTGCTGGCGGCTTTTGCCGCGATCTGGGAAACGGTTGCCGATGAGTTCCGTACCATTGCCAGGGAAGAAATCACTGTACAGGACAAGATGAACGATATCCTCAGCCTGCTGGAATCGTTTCAGGGCAGGATGGAGTTTCACCAGGCGCTGAAACGATCCGGTTCGAAAAATGAAATGGTCAGCACTTTTCTGGCCATCCTGGAATTGATCCGTCTGCGCCGGATAAGAGTGCAGCAACCGGAGCAATTCGGTCCGATCATCATGGTATGGAGGGAATAGCCGAGCATGTTTTACCAACATCTAAAAGGGCCGATGGAAGCGATGCTGTTCGCGGCCGGCGATCCGATGCCTGCCGAACGGTTGTCGGCTTTGCTGGATATTCCGATCGAACATGTCCAGGCGATGTTGCTGGAACTGAAAGAAGATATGGAGCAACCGGGCCGTGGCCTGTGTCTGGTGCAAGCGGCCGGAGGCTACCAGATCTGCACCCGGCCGGAATTTGCCGCAGTCGTTGAAAAATTGGCCGTTCACCAGGACCCGAAGCTTTCGCCGGCGGCGATGGAGACGTTATCGATCATCGCTTTCCGGCAGCCGGTCACCCGGCAGGATGTCGAGTATATCCGCGGCGTCCAGTCGGACGGGGTGATCAACACATTGATCGAACGCAGGTTGATTAAAGAAGTGGGACGCAAGGAGACGATCGGGCGGCCGATTCTATTTGGCACGACCGAGGAGTTTCTCGGCTGCTTCGGCCTGAACAGCCTGGATGAGTTGCCGGCATTGCCGGAGGCGGCGGCGGAAGAAGCCGGCCTGGGTGAGGCATGAGCAGCGAGCGCCTGCAAAAAATCATCAGTGCTGCCGGAGCTGCTTCGCGGCGTCAGGCAGAAACAATGATTCTTGCTGGCCGGGTTACGGTCAACGGAAAAGTTGTCACCGAACTTGGCGCCAAAGCAGACTGGCAGACCGACCGGATCGAGCTGGACGGAGCACCGCTGCTGCGGGCGGACCCGGTTTACCTGTTGCTGAACAAGCCTTATGGCGTGATCACCTCACTTAGTGATCCGCAAGGACGCAAAACCGTTGCCGATCTGGTCACTCTTGCCGGAATCCCTGACCGGGTTTATCCGGTAGGAAGACTTGATTATGATACGGAAGGGCTGCTGTTACTGACCAATGACGGAGAGTTGACCCAGGGTCTGTCTCACCCGAAGTTTGAAATCGAAAAGGAATATCAGCTGGATGTTGAGCAGAAGCCGTCGCCTGAAGTGCTGAAAAAACTGGAGCAGGGCGTGATGCTGGCTGACGGGATGACTGCTGCGGCGAAGGCATTTGCGCCGGTTCTGGCCGAAAACGGTTTTTGGCGATTTCGCATCGTCATTCATGAGGGGAGGAACCGTCAGGTCAGACGGATGGCTGAAGCGGTCGGGCTGGTGGTCCGACGGCTGAAACGTGTGCGGTACGCGTTTTTGACGCTGGAAGGCCTTACGACGGGCGCATTGCGTCATCTGACGACGGAGGAAGCGACGCGCTTGCAGGAATTGGCGCGAATCGAACGAACGTAGATTAACGTGGATTACAGTAGCAAGGTAGCAATGAAGGAGTGGGTGTAATATGGCGGGATCATTCAGTATCGATAAGGCCGGACGTTTGTCGGGAACAGTCGCGGTTCCCGGTGACAAGTCCCTGTCGCATCGGAGTATCATGCTGGCAGGACTGGCGGATACGCCGGTTGAGGTTCACAATTTCCTGGCGGCTGAGGACTGTCTGTCCACCGTATCCTGTATGCGGGCGCTGGGGGTATCGGTCGAAATCGAACCGGACGGGAAGGTATCGGTGCAGGGGAAGGGGCTGTATGGCCTCAGTGAACCGGATGATGTGCTGGATGCCGGAAATTCGGGAACAACGATTCGCCTGCTGAGCGGATTGCTGGCCGGTCAATCATTTTTTTCGGTGCTGACTGGCGACGACTCGCTCAGACGTCGGCCGATGGCGCGAGTCATCACGCCGCTGTCCCAGATGGGAGCACGGCTGATGGGACGCGAAAATTCCCGCTATGCGCCGATTGCGATAGAAGGTACGGGCAGTTTGCAGGGAATTGAATACAGGATGCCGGTGGCCAGCGCCCAAGTCAAGTCGGCGCTGATGTTCGCCGCTCTTTATGCCGGTTCACCGACGACGATCAGTGAACCGTATTTGTCGCGCGACCATACGGAGAGGATGTTTGCGCAGTTTGGCATTCCGGTCCGGCGTCAGGGACTGTCGGTCACCGTAAACCCGGTCAGTTCTCTCCGGGCGCCGAAGATTGTCGAAGTGCCTGGAGATTTCAGTTCGGCGGCGTTCCTGTTGGTTGCAGCGACGATTATACCTGACAGCGAGCTCACCCTGACCAATGTCGGCGTCAATCCGACCCGTACGGGCCTGCTTGACGTGCTGCGCCAGATGGGGGCCGACATCGAGCTGGTGAACCAGCGACTCAGCGGCGAAGAGCCGGTGGCGGACCTGCGGGTCCGTTCGGCTGCATTAAAAGGAGTATCGATCGGCAGGGAACTGATCCCCCGTTTGATCGACGAGATTCCGATCCTGGCGGTTGCCGCCTTGTTTGCCACCGGCGAGACGTTGATCCAGGGGGCGGAAGAACTGAGGGTCAAGGAAACGGACCGTTTGCTCGCGATGGCTACCGAGCTAAACCGTATGGGCGGGATTGTCGAGGAAAAGCCCGATGGACTGCTGATACAGGGACAAGGCCGGTTGAAAGCGGCTGAATGCAAGACTTATGGCGATCATCGGGTGGCGATGTCGCTCGCGGTGGCGGGCATGGCCCAGTCCGGGGCGACGTTGGACGACGCCGGTTGCGTCAATATTTCCTTCCCCGGTTTCTTTGACTTAATGAAAGGTTGTTGTAAATGAAGCAGAAGGTCATAGCGATCGACGGACCGGCCGGCGCCGGGAAAAGTACGGTAGCCAAGCGGACGGCGGAACGCCTTGGGTTTGTTTATATCGACACCGGCGCCATGTATCGAGCGGTGACCTGCCGTGTGCTTGCCGAGGCAATTGCCTTGAGCGACCACTCCGCGATTACCGCGCTGGCCGGGCGTATCAGCGTTAGGTTTTGCCGCGATGAATCAAATCTGCGCGTTTTGGCTGACGGTCAGGATGTGACGGAGGCCATCCGGACCCCAGAGGTTACGGCGGCGGTTCCCTCGGTTTCCCAGGTGCCTGCGGTCAGGCAGGCCATGGTCCGGTTGCAGCAGGAAATGGCGGCGGCCGGTTGCGTGGTGCTAGATGGCCGTGATATCGGCAGCGTCGTTGTGCCGGATGCTTGCGCCAAGATTTTTTTGACGGCTTCCGTTGCCGAACGGGCGCGGCGGCGTTGGCAGGAAATGAATGACAAAGGTTATGTACAGGAGCTGTCTGCTTTGCAGCAGGAGATAGAACAGCGCGACCGGCAGGATCAGGAGCGTGAACTGGCGCCGCTGATTCAGGCGGCCGACGCTGAGCTGCTCGATACTACCGGTATGACGATCGAAGCGGTCGTGGACGAGATCGTTAAAATCTATCAGGCGCGGTGCAGCGATGTATAGGATCATTTATGCCATCACCTGGGTTCCCTGCTGGCTGTTGTTCCGCATACTGTTGCGTCTGCAGGTCAGTGGACTGGAAAACGTGCCGGCCGGTGGTGCGGTCATCGCGCCAAACCATCAGAGTTTCTGGGATATTCCGTTGGTGGGAATCGTTCTGCGGCAACGACGGGTTCATTTCATGGCGAAGAGCGAGTTGTTCGATCAACCGGTTTTTGCCTGGATCATCCGATCATTGCTGGCGTTTCCGGTCAAGCGCGGCGCGCCTGATCGCTCAGCCATCCGTCATGCGATTGAACAACTGAGTGCAGGCGATTTGGTAACGATTTTCCCGGAAGGGACGCGCAGCAAGACCGGAGCGCTTGGTGCGCCGGAAGCAGGGCTTTCCCTGATCGCCGCCAAAGCAGACGTGCCGGTCATCCCTGTCGCAATCTACGGGACCCGTCAGATTTTTAGCAGTAATTGCTTCTTACCCTCAGTTCGAATCCACTTTGCGGAGCCGGTACGTGTGAGTGACCTGCCATGTGCCGAATCAGGCGCCAGGGTCGATATCGGTTCGGTTGTGATGAAGAAAATTGCATTGATATTGTCGCAAGATAGCAAAATGCAGAAATAGAAAAAATTGTTTGTTAACTGCAGGAATTATCTCCTGCGATGTAGTATATAACAGTTGGAAAACTAAAGACCTAGCGTGAAGACATTGTATTTATATGCATATATGCAGGAAGAGGTTGGGCTATCGTTGTTGCAACACATGGAAAGACTGAAAAAAATGGATGGCTTTTGGGAATATGCCGGATTCCGTCGCTGGCAAGACCATGGTATGGAAGGCGTGTATAGACGCGTTACCTTTGTCAAGGACGGACTGTTGGGAAAAGTTGCCGAATTTTACTCCGATGATTATATCGTTTGGTCGCATCAGGGATTGCACGATGAAGAACGGATACTCAAACAATGGAAAGCGGAAACGGATGTGATGAAGCATCGTTTTCTGCTTTTGTCGGCGGAATCAGCGAAATCTCCCCGGTCCAAGAGTTTATGGCTGGGGTTGGGGGGATTTGTCGAGGTCCTGCGTTATCGCGCAGGGTCGCCGGTTCCGGCAAAGTTCCGGGACCTTGCGTTTTTAGTGGACAAGGGTCTCGAATATGCGGAAAAGGAGGGGAGCATGTCAGAAGAAACGGCGAAAGGAGGCGATGAAGGAAGTCGATAGTTGCATTACCCAAAGGATTCGCAGTCTTATTTATTTTTAATTCGGTTGGAGGTGTTTATTAGTGTTAGCAACAATGTTTCTTGTAGCCATCGCAGTGTTTGTTGTGGCATATATGACCTATGGTCAGTGGCTGAAAAAACTGTTTGCGCTCGACCCCAACAAGGAAACCCCGGCTACCTGCCTTTATGACGGTATTGATTATTGCCCGACCCATCCGGCCGTTCTGATGGGACATCACTTTGCCTCGATCGCCGGCGCCGGCCCGATCGTCGGCCCGATCGCCGCAGCCTCCCTGTTCGGTTGGTTGCCGGCTTATATCTGGGTTTTGGTCGGTTCGGTATTCTTTGGCGGCGTGCACGATATGGGCTCGCTGGTTGCTTCCCTGCGCCACAAAGGCCTATCGGTCGGTGAAGTCGTTTTCGAATGGATCGGACCTGCCGCGAAAAAACTGTTCCTGGTATTCACCTGGCTGGCCTTGACCCTGGTTATTGCCGTGTTCCTGGAATTGTCGGCGCAAACCTTTGCGGCTGACCCTGCCGTGGCATTCTCAGGGATCGTCTATATGATCATTGCGATGATCTTCGGCTGGTTGGTATACCGTCTGGGCTTCAATCTGCTCTACGGGACCATCGTCATGGTGCCGGTCGTACTGGGCGCCGTGTTCTATGGAAACTACTCGCCCTGGGTCACTGCGGCGTTTACTTTTAGTGTAGAGTTCTGGCGGATCGCGCTGGTATTTTACATTTTCGCCGCTTCGGTGTTGCCGGTTTGGCTGCTGCTGCAACCGCGCGATTACCTGGCTTCGTTCCTGCTGTATTTCTCGGTGGCGATTGGCGCAATCGGCATGTTGTTCCTGTCTGGCGTCGATACCGCCAAGTTTCCGATGTTTACCAGCTTTAGTCCGAAAGAGGGCCTGTATCTCTGGCCGCTATTGTTTATCACGGTCGCTTGCGGCGCGATTTCAGGTTTCCATTCGCTGGTCGGCAGCGGCACCACCTCCAAGCAGATGCGTAAAGAAACAGACGCTTTGCCGGTTGGCTACGGCGCCATGTTGATTGAAGGCGTTGTTGCGGTTATCGCTCTTGGCACCCTGATTTTGGCCGGCGGCATGATGAAAGGCGGTCCGACCGTCGTTTATGGCGCAGGCATCGGCAAAATGGCCGGCTTGATCGGCATTGAACCGAAAGTGGGGACCTCGATCGGCTTGTTGGCTCTCAACTCGTTCATCCTGACCTCCCTGGACACCGCGACCCGTATCGCCCGCTATCAGTTCCAGGAACTCACCGGCAATCGGGTTGACCGCTATACGGCAACCGCAGTCGGCGTGGCAATCGCCCTGGTCCTGTTGTTCTGGAAAACCGGCAACACTCCGGCCTGGCTGCTTATCTGGCCGGTATTCGGCGCTGCGAACCAATTGGTCGCCGCCATGGCCTTGCTTGCCATCGGCACCTGGGTCATCCGTTGCCTGAACAAACCTGCGAAGTTCATCATGATCCCGATGTTGTTCATGTTGATCACCACGTTTGCCGGCCTGGGTCTGTTGATCAAGGATAACTTGACCAAACAACCGTTGTTGGCTGTCATTTCGGCAATTCTGCTGGTCATGGCATTCTTCCTGGTCAAAATGGCCTGGAGCGCCATCAACAAACCGACAGAAAACCTCTGCAAAGTCGACTGATGAACGCCTGTTAAACGATAAAATCCGGAAAGAGTCCGCTCTTTCCGGATTTTTTTTGTTGTTTGGCAGGAGACTACCTGAACAGGGCGAATTTCTAATCACAAGAAATCAAGCATTGAATCAAAGGTAGGATATGTATGCGTGAGATCGATCTTTCGTTTTGGCGGCAAGCTTTTGAAGCGGAAGGCTATATCTGCGAAGATGAGCTGTTAATCACGGTCACCTTGGCTTTGAAACTCGGACGCCCTTTGCTGATCGAGGGAGCGCCGGGCGTGGGCAAAACAGAAATCGCCAAAGTACTGGCCCGCGTGCTGGAAACGGATTTAATCCGCTTGCAGTGTTATGAAGGGCTGGATGAGAGCAAGGCTTTGTATGAGTGGAATTATCAGGGTCAACTGCTCAAGATCCAAATGATGCGGGAATCGCACCGGGAGCCGGTGAACGAAGCGGAAATCTTCTCGGCCCAATATTTGCTGGAACGCCCGCTGCTCAAGGCAATCCGCTCGGAACGGCAGGTAGTGCTGCTAATTGACGAAATCGACAAGACGGATCAGGAATTCGAAGCGTTTTTGTTTGAAATATTATCGGATTTTCAAGTCTCGATTCCTGAACTCGGGACAGTGAAGGCTCGCCATCTGCCAGTGGTCGTATTGACAAGCAACCAGGAACGCGAACTGTCGGACGGACTCAGACGGCGTTGCGTTTATCTATATATTGATTATCCTTCGTCAGAAAAGGAACAGGAGATTCTGCGCTGTAAGATACCCGGCGCCGAAAAGCGGTTGATTTGGGAAATTGCCACCGCCGTGCACTACTTGCGTTACGAGCTTGATCTGGAGAAACCGCCGTCGACTTCGGAAACCTTGGATTGGGGCAGGGTTCTCGCCGAGTGGAAGACCGAGAAACTGGAACCGCAGACGGTTCGCCAAACCTTGGGGATTTTGCTGAAGAATCATCAGGATATGTCTACGTTTCAGCAAAAAATCGGCGCATCCGGTTTGTGCGCGATGCTTCGCAGTGCCTGGGACGGCGCCGATCTTGCCGCAAAGGGCGATTCACTGCTGGCCCGTGCACTAAAAAAAAAGAGCCTTCAGCCGTAACTGCATTTTTACGGACTCCTTGGCAGCTCCTCAAGCGGGTAACGGTTGCGAAGCCTAATCACCAAGCTGTATTTGGTACGGCCTGTCGTGACTTCGCCTTGCAGTTGCGCCAGGCAGCGCCACAAGGCGGCGGCGAAGGCACACGTGATGAGCAAGCGGTTCGGCGGCCGGCCCAAGCAGCCGGACTCGCCCGGATCGATCCGGCCGATCTGCCTGCAATCATCCGGAGGTTGCGACGGGTGTTCCGCAATTTGCGAGTGGTGCCATCGCGCCGCATCAAGAATGACCCGACCGCACGGCAACTAGACATCAGAAAAAGTATTTTGCGCAGCCTTCGTTATAGTGGTGACTGGATTCCCTTCGCCTATCGTCGGCGCAAGCTGCGTCAGCCGCAGCTGATCGTTTTGTGTGATGTTTCGGCTTCGATGATCCAGCACGTCGGTTTTACGGTGCCGTTGTTGTTCGCACTGTCGCACAGCACGGCCCAAATCCATGCGTTTGTTTGCGCCGGCGAGTTGGAACCGGTCAATGCGTATTTCAAACAGACCATGGATTTTTCGCTGGCCGTTGAGCGGTTGTTGCAGGACACCCGGCAAGTGGGGCGCGGAACACAACTGGCCCGCTCGTTCCAGCAGTTGTTGCACCAACCGGGCGTCAGACTTTCCTCATCCACATGCCTGATCGTTATCAGCGATGCCGAAACGATCGATCCGGAAGAGTGCATTAAGGCGCTGAGGCAGATTTCAGTCAGGGTGCGCAAAGTGCTTTGGTTGAATACACAACAGCGGGGTCTGTGGAACCGTTCGGTTGTCCAGCCTCTTCGTCGTTACTGCAGCATGGAGGTTTGCACATCACTGAATCAAACGATTCACAGCTTTAACCGACTTTAGTTTGTTATTAAACCTTGCCAGCTACTTTTCCAAGTGATAAAATATCAGCGTTTGAAAAAAGTACCTGGAGGAATGGTCTATGCGAAAAAAAATGACCCTGTTTCTGGCCCTGGTATTCTCTGTGTCGATGCTGCTGACTGGATGCGGCGATTCCGCTGCGAAACAGGAGGCGAACAAGCTGACGGTCGGCAAGGAGTATACTTTCAAAGTATCTTCATTTGCAGCCAAAGATGAAGCCACCGCAAAAAAAATGGTGGAACTGATCCGTTCGGAAAATGATGCGGTTCTTGGCAAAATGACCATGGACAAAGTGATCGATGGGATGGATGACGGAGCCAAGGTCACGGTTGTCTCACAACAGGCGAATATCGTTAAGGTGAAATACAAAGGCGCCGAACTGTATGTTTACGCCGATCATTTGAAACCCTAAGCGACAAGAGTTGAACGCAAAGAGTGTGTCCCTCAGCGGGACGCACTCTTTTGCGTTTCAGGCCGAAAATCGCTATAATATACAAAGACTCACTTGGGAGGTTTGCATGGAAGTCTTGCTTGCCCGGAACATGGGTTTTTGTTATGGCGTTCGCAGGGCTGTCGACATGGCCTTTGCTTCGGAGAACCTGGCGACATTGGGCCCTTTGATTCACAATCCGCAGATGATTGACAAGCTGGCAGCCCGCGGGGTGGCTGTCATCGATTCCTTAGCGCAGGCGGCGGGGCGAACCGTTTTGGTCCGTTCGCATGGCGTGGGACCGGAGGTCTATGATGAGGCGTCCCGCTGCGAGATCGCGCTGCAGGATGCGACTTGTCCCCATGTGAAAAAAGCTCAGCAGGCCGCCCGCCAATTTGCTGAACGCGGCTTTCGGGTCGTGGTTGCTGGGGAAAAGAACCATCAGGAAGTCAAAAGTATTTTGGCCTGGGCCGGCCCGGAAGCAATCGCTGTGGAAACCCCGCAAGATTTGTCCGGCTATCCGGTTGCCGAAAAAATCGGGCTTGTGTCGCAGACGACACTGGAGCGGGAAGTATTTGAGGCAATCAAGACGGAGTTGGCGCAAAGAACAGCGGAGCTGGAAGTCGCGCCGACGATCTGTACCGCTACGGAGGAAAGGCAAACTGCAGCACGACGGTTGGCTGAAACGGTGGAAGTCGTGGTGGTGGTCGGGGGACGCAACAGCGCCAATACCAGGCATCTGGCAGACGTTTGCCGCAAGGTTGGAGTGCGGACTTATCATGTGGAAACAGCCGGGGAGTTGGATTCAGCCTGGTTTTCCGGTGTGAAAAGAGCAGGGATAACAGCCGGCGCTTCGACACCGGACTGGATAATTGAGGAGGTTAGACAAAGAATGGAAAGCATGGAACAAGCAACATTGGACAAACAGGAACGATTGGCGCAGGGTGAGGTGGTTGCCGGCAAAGTTGTCGGAATCAATAAGGACCTCGTTTTTGTCGATATCGGACAAAAATCGGAAGGCTTCATCACTCTGGCCGAGCTTGCCTGGCCTGCGCCGGCGGACGCGCATGAGGCGGTAAAGGTAGGCCAACTGTTGAATGTTTTGGTTGTAGAGCCCGAGACCGCCGACGGATCGGTCCGTTTGTCGAAACTGCAGGCAGACCGCCTGTTGGCCTGGGACCGCATGGAAGAGGCGATGAAAGACGGTGAGCCGCTTGATGTGGTGGTCAGCGGCGCGGTAAAGGGCGGATTGTCGGTCAGTGCTTTCGGCATCCGTTGCTTTATGCCTGCATCGCAGGTCGATACGGCATTTGTCGAAGATTTGGCGCCGTTTGTCGGCCAGACGCTGACCGCACTGCCAATCGAGGTTGACCGGGACAAACAGCGGGCGGTGTTTTCCCGCCGGGCCTTGCTTGACCAACAGCGACAGAAGGCGGAATTGGAAGCGATCAAAAAACTGGCGCCGGGACAGGTTCTGTCCGGAGTCGTGCGCCGGGTGGCTTCGTTCGGAGCGTTTATCGATGTGGGCGGTATCGAGGGCCTGGTTCATGTTTCTGAAATGGCCTGGCACCGGGTCAAGGACGCAGCCGACCTGCTCAAGGTCGGCGATGAAGTGAGCGTGCAGGTTCTGAAGGTGGATGCGGAACTGCGCAAAGTATCGCTGGGCATGAAACAGTTGCAGCAAGACCCCTGGCATACGGCAGTCAGCGAGTTCGCAGAAGGGACGACCGTTGTCGGTAAAGTCACCCGGACATCGAAGTTTGGCGCCTTTGTCGAATTGGCTGCCGGCGTGGAAGGGCTGGTTCATATCTCCGAATTGTCCGACCGCCGGGTGGCCAATGCGGAGGAAGTGGTACAAACCGGACAGAAAGTTTCAGTGAAGGTTCTCAGTGTCGACCCGGTTGGCAAACGAATCAGCCTGAGCATGGTCAAAGCGCAGGAAGATGCCGATCGTCAGGAATACGCGCCGTTTCTCGGCGGATCCTCTTCCCTTGGCGCCACGATCGGCGATAAGCTTGGACATTTGTTCAAGAACAGGGAGTAATAGATTTGACAACCCGACAAGCGAGAAAACTCGACCATCTGCGGCATGCGATGCAATTGGCGGATGGACCGGCAGAACCCGGTTTTGCCGATATCACGCTGATTCACAATTGCCTGCCGGAACTGAAGCAGGAAGATGTTTCGTTACAGACCGATTGCGGCGGGATGCGCTTGGCGCATCCCTTGATTATCAATGCCATGACAGGCGGTGCTCCCGCACTGACGGCGGTTAACGGGCGACTGGCCGAAGTGGCGGCCCGCACCGGCTCGGTGATGGCGTTGGGGTCGCAGTTCATCGCGATACAGCAGCCGGAGTTGGCAGAATCGTTCCGTGTCGTGCGCCAGGTCAATCCGCAAGGCTTGATTTGGGGCAATATCGGAGCGTATGCCAGCGTTTCCCAGGCGCAGCAGGCAGTGGAGATGGTTCGTGCCGATGCATTGCAGGTGCATCTGAATGCGGCCCAGGAAATCAGCATGCCGGAGGGGGACGCCGATTTTTGCGGCTGGTTGCGGCGCATCGAGCAAATGGTCAGCAAATTGACGG